>JAPPIP010000112.1 GCA_028820595.1 Nitrososphaerota archaeon
GTTGAATTCATGCAGAGTGCATTACGGCACAGTACCGTAATTCTACACCAACCCCGGTCGGGGCAGTTACACCCCCACCGGCCCCCGGACAGCGTAACGTCGTACCATAGCCCAGGCTGGGACTGGGACTTCACCGAGTAGCGCCCCCGGCTGACAAAATCGACCTGGCAGGTGCGCCCGAGCATGTCCAAAGCCCTCTTCCCCCGGGCGGCGGCCCGCGGATCGTGCGAGACGCGCCTGCGCATCCGGCAGGACAGCCGCGTCATCCTGTCCAGTCCCCTGACAAACCACCCGGCGATCCGCCCGGTTCCCCCACCCGGCCGCGGCCCGGAAACGGCTCCGTTCCGCCCGTTTGGCTTAAATCCACAGCCAGAGAGATCCCCGTGTTGCAGAAGCGTTGATTCCATCATTTGCTATGATCGATGGAGTCTCACTTCCTGCACACATTAACCCCCGTGCCGATATTTTTTCACCAACATGCAAAGACTTTCTGCCCGGATTCGCACTGTCGTGTGCCGCACGGTGGCTGTCCGCACCGCCAGTTACCAACGATTAACGCGAGAATACCCATGTAACAATCACTTTATTACGTAGTTAATGTATGGTAGAGCAGGGCCACAAGCGTGTGGCTTTAGGGAAGCAGTTTCCCCGCAACTGTGCGGACCTGCTTCCCGACAAACACGACTAAGGAAACTCCTTGAGGCCAAAGCCGTCTAGTTTGCCGCCAGCTCGGTACATTTTCGACTTTAACAACTCAAACAATTCTTCAAATTTAGAGTCGCCCTTGTAGTGCTTGAGCATCACGTATGCAATCATGTCCGCCAGCTGAATCAGGTTATGCACATGCGATTCCACAAAGATGGGATACTCAATGACATGGTCGATATTCTGCCAACTGCTGCCGTTTTTTACCACCTTCCGCACGGCCCTTTTGATATCCGATTCGGGGATCTTTTGACTGGCATCTATAAACAGCAGTCCGTTGTTTGTTTCCGCCGGCTTTTGCACCAAAAAATGCTCAAACCGCTCCACAACAAACATCCAAGAATAATTCATGACTGTAGGGGAACGGTACATTTCAGTCATCCTGTCTTTGAACATGACCACGCCGACTATCGCGATCTCCAACTCGCATACGAGGTCTGCGATCCTAGAGAAGATCTCCAGCTTTTTCGCACGGTTCATCCTCATACGCCTGCCGTCAAAGAAATTCTTGCTATTCCAAATGTCATATGCGTGCAGCTCCCATACGCACGGATCCAACTCAGGAAACATCTCATTCTTTATTGCTGAGATCCTGCCTTCTATCGACCTCCAGTCTTTTTCGTGGACAATCACCCCGACCGTGATATACGGGCTGTCGTGTCTGCCGAGCCGTATCTTTGTATGGCCTGAACTGTCCGCGTAAAGGAAATACACTGTTGTACTCTGTAGCGGATGAATAAAAGACGTTGTATCGGCCGGTTCTTCTCCAAACTCGGGTGCTACCGATAATCTGGTACATCAAGGCGGGGTTACATCTGGATTTTTACAACTCCCGATCCCATGTCGCGCCAAAAACCGGATCCTGTCCTGTCCGGGGTACGTCTGGCGGCGCGTCTGTGCGGAATTCTGCATGCCGGATGCGTCATTCTGCATTATTCGTCCTCAGGATGCGGCAGGCGCGCCGCTCTGGATGAGCGTGCGCCATACGACTGCCCCCTCCACCGTGATCCCAGCGGCATTTGCCGGGCGTGCCCTGCGAGCAGACCCCGTATCTGTGTTTTTTTATGACGCGGATCATCTCATCGTCGTCTGCTATCTGCACGGCCTTTTGCATCGTGGCCAGTACTGCCGCCTCGATCATGCCGTGCAGTACGCAGTACAGTTGATAGATCTTATGGTTTACATACCTTGACATCTAGGTAAAACCATGACACGCTGGAAACCCGGTGCTGCGGAGTTTGTCGTAAGCATCGTGCATGACCGGTGGGCCAACACGCGCCGAATAAGCGTCCCGCCCCCGGTTCTTGAAAAGCTTGGCAACCCGACCCATGTCAGGATAGTGATACGCGGAAGCAGGGTGTCAGTGGAGCCTGCCGGCAGATAGGACCGGCACCCGAATTTGGAGAAGAACCCAGCCTGCCAAAGGATTATTAGCCTCAGATCACGCATGCGCGTCATGGCAAGCTTCAAGGTGACCATATCCGATACCAAGGGCAGGTCCATCTCAAAGGAGCTGAAGGATGCAGACGCCGTCCCGCTGCTGGGCCTCCAGCTTGGGGACGAGGCGGGCGCGGACGCCGTCGGCCTCTCTGGCATACTCACGCTCACGGGCGGGAGCGACAAGTCGGGAGTCCCGATGCGCAGCGACGTGCACGGGGCCGCCCGCAAGTACGTGCTGCTCTCAAAGGGGGTGGGGCTGCAGGACGCCGAGAAGGGGCAGCGCGTCCGCAAGCTCGTGCGCGGCAACACCATATCCGAGGAGACCTACCAGGTAAACTGCAGGTATGACGGCGAGCTGCCGGCCGCGGACGACGGCGCAGAGGCCGGCCAGTCAGATGAAGGCAAGGACTAGTCCTGCAAAACCAAGCTTAACATACGTCGGATCGACACTATGATTATGCACTGGCGCGACACGCTACCGGACTGGTACGTAAAAAAGTACGGATACCAGCCGTGCGTGAACATCGGCACGGCGGGGCACGTGGACCACGGCAAGACCACGCTGATACAGGCGCTGACCGGCTCGTGGACCAGCGTGCACAGCCAGGAGCTAAAGCGCGGCATTACCATACGCGTCGGATACTCTGACGCGGCGTTCTACAAGTGCGGCGCGTGCGAGGAGCCCCTGGGGTACTCGACGACCCCGACCTGCGGCAACTGCGGAGGCACCAGCGAGCTTGCGCGAGTCGTTAGCTTTGTCGACAGCCCGGGTCACGAGAGTTTGATGGCCAACATGCTGTCGGGATCGGCCCTGATGGACGGCGCCCTGCTGCTGGTGGCCGCAAACGAGCAGGTCCCGAGGCCCCAGACCAAGGAGCACATGCTGGCGCTGCAGACGCTTGGAATAACCCAGGTCGTGGTGGTGCAGAACAAGGTCGACCTGCTCACGTACGAGGAGGCGATGGCAAACCACGACGACATTGCGAGGTTTCTTGGGGAGACCCGCGCAGGAAATGGGGACGCGCCCATAATCCCGGTATCGGCCCAGTCGTCCCTGAACGTGGACGCGCTGATAGGCGCAGTAGAGTCCACCATCGCAACCCCCGAGCGGGACGAGAAGAAGGACGCCGTGATGCACGTGCTGCGCTCATTTGACGTGAACCGCCCCGGAACCGGCATCAAGAAGATCAAGGGCGGCGTGATAGGCGGGAGCCTGACCCAGGGGATCTTCAAGGTGGGCGGCGAGATAGAGATCAAGCCGGGCGTGCCGTCCGAGAAGAACAGGGGCGCGGCGGGATACGAGCCGCTGGTCACCGAGATCACGTCGCTTGGGACCGCGGCCGGAACCGTGGACTCCGTAAAGCCGGGCGGCCTCGTGGCCATCGGCACAAAGCTCGACCCCTCCATGACGCGCAGCGACTCGTTTATCGGCTCGGTGATAGGGCGCCCCGGAACGCTGCCTGAGAGCACCACCTCGCTTGCAATGTCCGTGAGCCTGTTTGACTCGGCAGTCGGCACCACCGAGGACGTGCAGGTAAAGCCCATCCAGAACGGCGAGATGCTCAGGCTCAACATCGGGACCGCCCCGATCCCGGGGCAGGTAAAGCAGGCGCGCACCAAGGACGGCGGAATCGAGGTGGAGCTCAAGCGCCCCGCGTGCGTGTTCGAGGGCGGGCACGTGGCAATCAGCAGGAGGATTGCGGACAGGTGGAGGCTGATTGGCGCGGGCGTGGTCGCCGCTGGCTGACGTGATATGCGACACGAGCTTTCTGATGCACATGGCCACCACGCGGGTCAGAAATATAGACAGCCTGGGCGACGAGATAGGGGAGGTGTCGTTCGTGGTGCCGCGCGTGGTGCTTGTCGAGCTGGACCGCATACTCCGGCGCGGCGATGCAAGGAGTGACGACGCGCGGCGCACCATGGAGTTTGCGCGGGGCCTCCGGACCGTGCAGATGGGCGCCGGCGCGGCGACGGCCGACGACGCAATACTGTCCCACGCGGCCGCGCGCGGCGGCATCGTCGCCACCATGGACCGGGGGCTGAAGCGGCGGCTCCGCGAGCGCGGATGCTCGATAATGTCGTTTTCAAACGACCGCATAATACTGGAGCCGTAAGCCAACAGAAGCCGTAACTGTCCAACCCCCTCCAGTCTACAATCGTGACTGCGGCCGCTTGGTAAGTCCATATTGACAAAGATATCTGCGCGCTTACCAAAAGTAACATAAGGGGCCATCCCAGTGAGATGATCATGCAAACCAAACACAAGGATGACGTCACGCATTGACAGGCCGCCGTTATCAATGTGTCGTTTTTGGATCGGCCCGTGTCATCGGGGCGCTGCGGGGCGCTGCGGCAGCCGGGGCCCGGGGGAGGGATGGTAGCCATGCAGTCGGAGACTGCCGTGCTGCGCAGGGAGCTGCGCAAGGCCCATGCGGAGAGGGACCTGTGCCGCGACACCGAACTGCTGGCGGCCGTACACGGCGGCGGCATGGCCGAGCTGCACCAGAGGCTCTAGTCCATGTTACACAACGCGAAGAAGCTGCCCCCGGACATAACCGACGAGGAGCTGAAGGGATGGTTCGACGGCGCCGCGCACATCACGGGCACCTACGCCGAACCGGGGGTGCTCGTTTGGCGGCAAGCTGCGCAACGTGGCGCCCGACCTGTTCACGTTTGTCAGGCACCCCGGGCTGCCCCCGACGAAGAACATGTCCGAGCGCACGCGGCGCCGCGTCGTGCTGCACCGCAAGATACGGCTCATGTTCGGGAGCATTACGGGCATGCAGACGTACAGCACCCTGATGACCTGCATGATGACGTGGGATGCGCAGGGCAAGGATCTGATGGGAAAGGTCCACGGCGCCATCATGGCAAACTAGCACTCTGTGGCTGCCTCTGACAGATGCCTGCCAGTTTGGAGGGGGGGAGGGAGGGGTGGTGGTGGGGTGGACAGTTGCCGGAGCCTGTAAGGTGCTGGTGCCAATTCGTGACCTCCTCCAACCGGTGTGGTGCAAATTCGATGGGTAGGCACACGTAATCTTCCCCGAAAAGCGGATATGGTGACTGGCACTTGACTACCACATGGCAAGGTTCGTCCAAGGCATCGATGTCGACACGCTTGCGCTTCGGCGTGGTTCATAGATCTGGATCAGAAAGGCCACATGTCTACGATGAATTTCCCAAGCACACCCAGTCCTCCAAGCACAGGTCCAAGCCAGCGCCATGTGGACTTCTTGCACAGCATGGATTCTGAGTAAATCACAATGTCGGGATATTTTTCTTGGATTTTGCCCACCCTTTCCTTAAATTCTTGCGTATCCTTTGTCCATGTCTGCAATGTGTGGCGGTAGAACTTTCCATGCGGCGTGTAGTTTGTCGTGTCCTTAAATTCTTCCAGTTCCAGGGCCCCGTCTGTATGCTCTTCTGCAGTCGTTGCGTGAGTGGCTTGGTAAGTATGATCGTGATTGTTGTGTTGGGGGATTTGGGTCGAAAACGTTCTTGTATACTATTTAGAAACCTCAATCTGGTGTACCTTTCCCTTGCACCTGTCAAAGACTTGGTGGATGGTCTTGCGTTCATCCTCTACGCTTTTAAAGTTACGCTTGGCCGTAATGTCAAACGAGACAGATTCGCGGCTTACGTCCTTGATACGCGTAAACCCCATCTCTCCCAATGTGATCATCACCTCCGGGCATACTCTGTGGTTGTTGCAAAGTATCTTGACTTTAGATTCCACACCCGATCACGCTACTGGATTTTTCTCCATGATATATACTGAATGTAGCGGTTCATACATGTAGAATTACAGCGCAATACTCTCATTTCATCCGGGAGTATTTAACCTTAAAGTGTTCTGGGTTCTTCTCCAAATTCGGGTGCCGGTCCTATTTGCTGGCAGGCTCCACCAACGCCCTGCTTCCGCGTATCACTATCCTGACATGGGTCGGGTTGCCAAGCTTTTCAAGAACCGGGGGCGGGACGCTTATTCGGCGCGTGTCGGCCCACCGGTCATGCACGACGCTTACGACAAACTCCGCAGCGCCGGGTTTCCAGCGCGTCATGGCTTGACATGAATGTCAAGGCATGTAAACTAAGATCTATCAACTGTACTGCGCGCTGCACAGCGTGATCGAGGCGGCAGTACCGACCACGATGCAAAAGGCCGTGCAGATGGCAGACGACGATGCGATGATCCGCCGCATAAAGAAACACAGGTACGGGGCCTGCCCGCAGGGCACGCCCGGCAAAAAGCATGCCGTAAGCGTGACCGGTTCGGGCATAAAATGCGAGTGCCCCCACGGCCAAAAGGGAAGAGCCGCATGCAGGCACGCAAAGGCAGTCGAGCTTGTGATATTGCGGGGATGAGAAAGCCCGGTTCGGAACCGGTGTACGTGCAGGAGGGGCGGCCGTGCCGCCCGCACTGCAAGAACACGCGCACAAGGCGCAACGGAAAACGGGACCGAAGGCACCGTGATCCCGCGCAGCGCTGCAAGCGCACGAGCTGCGGCAGGCGGTTCTCAGATGATGTGGGGTCTGCCGGCAGGCACTATCCGCCGCATGCCATACTGTTTGCGCTTTTGGCGTTTTCAATGGGGATGAGCGGCCCGCAGATCTCGCTTATGATACAGCAGGACAAGGGGCTGAGCATCGGCCCCAGTACCATACTGAGATGGGCCCTGCACTATTGCGTACCGGTTGACGGATACACCCGGGGCCTGGCGATCAACGTCGGACCCGGGCGGAGTACTGATGAAAAATATCCAAATATGGGCGGCAGGGGGCACTGGCTGCTCCCGGTACCGGATTCGGGCACAAGGTTCCTGCTGCTGTCATGGGACATATCCCCGTCAAAGATGAGCCATGGCGCATGCGGGCTGTTTGGCGCCGCATCGGCGCGCGCGGGCGGCGTCGTTCCTGCAATACCTGCAGGCGACAAGCCTGCCGCATTCTCAAAGGCGTTCAAGAAGGCATTCTACAGGCGCAGGCCGCCGCAGCCGGTACATTTTGCCGAGAGCCACATCAAAAACGAGCACTCCAACAACAACAACGCCCGCGAAAGATTCAACGGCACGATACGGGATCATCCGGGGGGCATCCGCAGGTTCGGCAGGACGGAATCCGCACATATCGCGTCGCATGCGGTCCACTATAATTTTGTCAGGCCCCACATGGGACTGGGCGGCGTAACTCCGGCAAATGCCGCCGGGATCACGGCGGAGGGGGCAGTCATATGGCGCACGCTCATCCAGAACGCCGCGCCTGCCGCATCCTGAGGACGAATAATGCAGAGCAGCACGTCCGGCATGCAGAATTCCGCACAGACGCGCCGCCAGACGTACCACGGACAGGACAGGATCCGGTTTTTGGCGTGACATGGGATCGGGAGTTGTAAAAATCCAGATGTAACCCCGCCTTGATGTCATAGATTACCGGCAGCACCCGAATTTGGAGAAGAACCGACGCGGTCTTTCTTTCTTGTATGGCGCTCTTACTATGTTTTTTCGTTTCTATGGATGATCAGATACATTTATAGATCAAATTAAAAACGCACACGTATGAATAGAAAA
>JAPPIP010000083.1:0-1384 GCA_028820595.1 Nitrososphaerota archaeon
AGTGCCGTTTGATCCGGGTGGTCCGGGCTGACGGGCTTCGGTTCCATCTACTGCGTAACGCCCACTATGAAAGAATCCCGCAGGATATGGATGGACGGCCGTCTGGTGCCGTTTCAGGACGCGAAGGTGCACGTCTTGACGCACGCACTGCACTACTCCACGGCGGTATTTGACGGCATCAGGTACTACAACACGCGCGAAGGCCCCGCAATATTCAGGCTCGAGGATCACGTAGAGAGGCTGTTTCGCTCGGCCAAGATGTACTCTATGAAGATCAGACATACCAGACGACAGGTCCGTGATGCCATAATCGATACGGTTCGCGCGTGCGGGCTCAAGGAGGGCTACATACGCCCTCTGGCATACTACGGGTACGGCGAGATGGGCCTCACGCCTACGAGGAACAAGGTTGATCTCTCCATATCGTGCTGGCCCTGGAAGATGGGCGAATCGAAGGCCGGCAAGTTTTCCGGTGCACGATGTATGGTGTCAAGCTGGGTCAGGATAGACCCCAGGGCCCAGCCCATACAGGCAAAGGTGGCCGCCAACTATTCTAGTGCCGCGCTCGCAAGGATCGAGGCGTCTGAGAACGGGTACGACGAGGCCATCATACTGAACACAGACGGCAGGGTGGCAGAGGGCTGCGTCGAGAACATATTCGTATGCAGGGACGGCTCGATACTGACGCCGCCGCTCTCGACTGGGTGCTTGGACGGCATCACAAGGGACAGCGTGACGCGAATAGCAGAGGCGGATGGGATGGATGTCGCAGAGTACGACTTGTACAGGGACGACCTGTATGTCGCGGACGAGGTGTTCATGACAGGCACGGTCGCAGAGATAAGGTCGGTCACGCAGGTAGACAGGGCCAGAATTGGAACAGGCCGCATGGGCCGAATTACAAAAGGACTGCAAAAGTCGTTTGCAAATGTCGTAGCGGGCAGGGACAGCAGGTTCGGGCAGTGGCTGACTGTCATCTGACAGGCCTGGCGCCTAGCATGTAACGGCCTCGGCCTGCCGCATCCGGCTGCTTGTAGGCGCGCATCTTCGTGCTGGCGCAGGGATGATGCCGGGTGGACGCGAACGCAGTGGTAGGTGACAGCTGCTGGCAGGGCACCGGGCGTGTAACGCGCCGCGACCTGCAGCCGGCGAATCGCCGTCCCACGGCGCCGCGGCTTGGAAGCATGGCCGACTTCCATCCCGCCTGGGGTCAGTCGGGCTGACTGCGCCGTGTCGCAGGGCCGCACCCACTTGGTGGAGCGGATTGGGGGGGGGGGGGGGGCGGGCCGCCCCCCCCCGGGGGAAGGGGGGGTGGTTTGGTTGGTTACAAACAGTAAACATTGGGTTGCCCCCCATTTTTTTTTTTTATTGGAATTTTTTTTAT
>JAPPIP010000083.1:1394-7703 GCA_028820595.1 Nitrososphaerota archaeon
AACCAGGCCCCCCTCCCCCCCCCCCGGGGGCCCGGGGGGCGCCCGGCCCCGGGCCCCCGGGCCCCCCCCCCCTGGGGGGCGGGCTTGGGGGGGGGGGGAGCGCGCAGCATGCCCCCTCTGACATAACGCTAATATTGCTTCCTTCCAACACTGTACCATTGGCTAGCCGCCCATTGTTCTTGTTACTTGCACTTTCTCTAATTGCAGCCGGGGCGTCCGGGGCGGCGTATGCCGACATGGACAACCCATCGCCCGCAAAACAGGTTGCAAAAGGCACGGCGCCAGAGGACGTCGCGTGCAACGGCGAGCGCGTACTGATGCTCAAGGCAAACGGTGATCCGATCTGCGCACTTCACTCGTCGGTGGACCGCCTGGCCGCCATGGGATTTGCGACCATAGTTGAGACTGCTTCAGTGGATATGGAGGCGGCGGAGCCCGAAGACGGCGAGATGGCGGCCTCCGAGGATGTCACGGAGCCGGAGTCCGTCCTCGTGGTGTCGATGACCATGTTTAGCGACCGGTTTGCCGTTATGAAGGAAGATGTCAGGACCTTGGTCGCCGAGTCCATCGAAGCGTACGAGTCGGACGGCGAGGGCGCGTTTGATGCAATAACCGCGAGCGCAGAGACATACGATGCAGAATCGCCGTATGTGTTTGTCATCGACTACGACACGCTGACCATACTTGCGCACGGGTTCAACGCCACCCTGGTCGGCACCATGTCGGGCGCGCTGGACGACGGCAAAAAGACGTACGACGAGATCAGGGCCGAGCTTGACGAGGACGGCGAGACGTGGGTCATGTATCCGTTTACAAACCCCGCAACCGAGAAGACGCAGACTAAAAAGTCGTACCTCGCGCTGCACGGCAGCCACATATTTACCAGCGGATTCTACCTCAATGATCTTGAAGCCGAGATGATCGTTGCAATGTGGGTTGCAAACTCGGCGGCGGGGTTGTACGACGAGCACGGAGCCGACTCGTTTGACATGATAACTGACGCCGCCAAGGACTACGTGGCGGGAGACACCTATCCGTTTGTCGTCGACATTGAAGCCGAGACGGTGGTGGCGCACGGTGCCGATGCATCCCGCGTAGGCGACGTATCCGTGGCCATTACAGACTCGAACAAGTCCCTTGAACTGATCCGGGCAGAGTCCGAACTCAACGGCGGCGTCTGGGTGACATACACGTTTACGAACTTTGAGACCCAGGAAGAGGAGATAAAGCTCTCCTGGCTCGTGATACGCGACGGCTATGCGTTCGGGGCGGGATTCTATCCCGACGAATTCCAGACGAAAAAGATCAACGCCATCATGTCCACTGACAACGCCCTTGCAATGTATGCCGAGGGCGGGCAGGATGCCTTTGCCGAGATTACGGCCCTCAGCGTCGAGGAGGAGTGGTATCCGTTTGTAATGGACTCGGAGGCAAGCACGGAGATCGCAGACGGCTCCATACTAGACCGGACAGGCCAGAAGATCTGGGAGCCGTACCAGATGAGTGCGGCCATCCGGGACTCCAAGGGCGCGTTTGACGAGGGACAGGGGGTGTTCGGAAAGTACGTGTTCTTGAACCCCGAGACCGGCGAACAACAGGCCAAAAAGGCATGGTTCGTCATGCATGACGGCTACATATTCGGAGCTGGGTTCTACCTGACCGGCGAGTATGCCAAGAAGACGGAGGTTATGTGGTCGGTGGGCACCACTGTCGAGATGTACAAGGAGCTTGGAATGGACGCGACGTTTGCGGCCATAGACGCAATGAACACGGACTATCCGTCGTACCCGTTCGTGCTTGACGACATGCTTGTAATCGTGGCGCACGGCGCGAACACGGACATTATCGGAGGACACCTGTTTGATATAGTCACTCCGGACAAAGACGCGGAGCAGATAATGGAGGAGCTGGCAGGCGACGGGGCCCAGACGTGGATAACCTATACGTTTGTGAACCCCGAGACCGGCGAGGACGCCGAAAAGGTCACGCTGCTTGAGGTGCACGACGGTTACATATTCGCAGCCGGATACCATATGGATCCCGAACCGCCGGTGGCGGAGGTCTCATTTGACGACGCGGAGCAGGCCTGGCTTGAGGATCATCCGGTGATAACGGTCGCGTACGACCCCGCATGGCCACCGTACGAGTACGTGGATGACGAGGGAAGCCTTACCGGGGTGTCCGGAGCCATTGCGGACGCGCTCGAGGGCATGACCGGCTCCCAGTTCACGGAGGCGGATCCCGCAATCGAATCCTGGAACGATGCGCTCGACCGCATGAAAGACGGAACGGCCGACGTTCTGTTTGTGGTCGAGAACACTGCCGAGAGGGACGAATACATGGACTTTACGGAGCCGTGGATTACAATACCAATCTCCATAATCACGCTTGAGGAGAACGCCGACGTCATAACGTCTGAGAACCTTGCAGACTATGAGGTGGTGACGGTGGACGGCTATGCCGTGGAGACCTGGCTGGATGAGAACATGCCTGACGTGGCGTACGAGTCTGCCGACTCCGCACAGGCGGCGCTGACCATGGTATCGGGCGGCAGCGCCGATGCCTTTTTGGACGTGTGGGAAGTTGCAAGATACCTTGCGGCCAGTAACGGCATCGAGAACCTGGCAGAAGCGGGTACGATTGCAGACGAGTACACGCTGTCGGTAGGATACACGGAGGGCGACGACACGCTTGGCGGCATACTGCAAAAGATGCTCGACGCCATGTCTAAAGGCGAGATTGAGCGCATCGTAAACGAGTCCGTCTCGTAGAGTACGCGTCGGCTACGGCGGCAGCGCCGACTACTGCGGCACCTAGATGCTTTGCAACCTGCATCCCAAACGCAGCTTCCTTTTTGGCGCGGGCGCCGCCGTACTGCAGTCCGGCCCGCCGCCACAGCTAGTTACCGCGATACCACGGATCGTATCCGAGCCTATCGAGGAAGTGCTCCCACGACTTGAACTCCCTTTTGTAGTCCGATATGGCAAACCGCGAGTGTTCCAGCATGTCCTGCGGCGTCGGAACCCTGCCCGCCTTGGCCTTGCCATCTCAAAGTCCGCTATCAGCGATATCTTGTTGGGCTCGCTGCCGACGGCGTGCCTTACCACCTCGCCGAACCCCGCGTCAAACTCCGCCGCTATGTCCGATGCGGCCCACCCGTGCCGCAGGGGAAAGCCCTCGGCCGGATTCTCGGGATCACGGCCCATGCGGGCCATGAGCGCGCCGAGCTCCCTGAGCATCGGGGCACGTTTTTTGTTGAAGACAGGTCTATGCGCGGATGCCACTCCTGCCCCTCGTCGCCTCCCGCTCCCAAGGACGTGTCTATGGAGCCCCTGCCTGCCCCCCTCATCCTGAGCTCGCCCGTGACGGTCATGGAGCCTGCGTCATAAGCATTGCTTCGCAGCTTTGACTTCTACACTATGTTCCTTGGATTGCGCCTGACCCTGTAGTTGTAGCAGTTGCAGAACCACCCCCTCGAGTCCGCCGTGGCTGGCCTGCCCCCAAAGAGGTGCGCCCCCCGGTAGTCTATCCGCATGTCGCACGTCTGGCACCTTGCCTGCCCCGCCGTGTACCTTCCCCCGGCCGCAGGCTTCTTTACGCCGTAGTTTTTGCACGTGTCGTCGCAGATGCGCTTGAGGGCCACGGCATGTATGGGTGTGCGCGGTATGACCATCTTTCGTAGGCGCGGCTTCAAACTTGTCCATCGACTCCCTCTGAAATGCCCGCAGTCGGATCGCGCGGGAGCCCGGATCCGACGCTATCCGTACCACCATCAGCACAAGATATAACCGCAGGGCGGGGAGCGGCTGGCATGACTGTGGCACGCCGGGCAGGCCCACCCGCGCACGGCGTCCCCAATACAGGGCAGGCCGGCGACGTGCGCGGCCGCGGCCCTGCCGCGGGACGGCTCCAGGGCCGTAAAAAGTACGAACGCGGCGGCGACGGCAGCGGCAACAGGGCCGCCGCGCGCACGCGCCGTCAGCGCGGCTACCAGTGGGAGGACACGCTGGTAAAGCGGTTCAACTCGAGCGAGGGATGGAGGGCCTTCCGGCTCGGCTCCCCCAGTACGGGGCTGCCGGACATACTGGCCGTGAACCCAAAGAGGGGGCACCTGGTCGTAATCGAGGCAAAGTCCGGTTCGGGCACCGCGCTGTCGGTTCCGGCCGAGCAGGTGGAGCGCTGCAGGGTGTGGGCCGACACGTTCTCGGCATTCAAGAAGCGCCATGTCATACTTGCCTACAAGTTCATCTCAAAGAAGCGCGTAGGGACGGCCGAGTACCGCCCAAGGGAGCTCCGCGAGTTTTACAAGGTCAGGGGGCACAGGTCGAAGACGACTGAGTGCATATGCACGTACGACGGGAGGTTCTATACAAAGCGGGAGGGGCTCGACAGCGACTACAGGGTGCCGGTCAGGGGCGCCGAGTGCGTCATGCCGTTTGAGACGCGGCAGCCCGCAGAGGCCGTCCGCGGCGCGCGAATCATTTTTTAGTAGTGGGGGCGTACGATCTGCGATGTCATCGGGCAACTTTGACGTGGAGGAGCCGGCCACCACGGAGACAAAGTCCCTGCTTGACACGGTGTCTGACACAGAGACGGGCTCGCGCACCAGCTTTGAGGAGTTTACCGACGAGCGGATGCTCACCAGCTATGACGTTTTTCGGACAAAGCAGATGAAGATAAAGGTGCTGGAGGTCTCCGACGAGGTCCCCTCGTCCCGGTGGAAGTTTGGCGACCGCGTCAAGGTGACAAAGATACTGGTTACGATAAAGCACCTGACCACCCAGGAGGTAGAGGAGGCGGAGTTTGACATAGAGGCAATCGAGAGGGAGCTTGCCGAAAAACGACACTATACGTCCACAAACAGGTGGATTCCCACTGCTGACATCAAGAACGGATACGTGCTCGGGGTTAGGCACACCCGGCTGATCAGCGACGCGTCGGCGCTTGACTATATCGTATTCTGAGCTCGTGCATGCAGCGTACGCGCCGCTACCCTCCCGGAAGTGCCATTCGAGCCATGATCGTCCTTGCATGCGCGGCTTGTGTGGCGGAAGCCGCTCCTCGTCCGCCGCAGTATGTGTCACCTCCTTCCGGAACCGGGATCTTTTTTCTCTATTGTACGTAAAGTAGGTCACCCCAGGATCAGGCGGACTGTAGCCGATTATTTTAGGCTGCACCGATCACGAAAGCCGGTGTCAAAAGGACTGACAGAAAAGGCCGGGAAGCACCTGGTCGGGAGGCTCGGGAAGGGGGTACCGGCTCCCGAAGTGGCAAAGGACCTCGGAATCTCCGTCCGGCAGGTACAAAGGCTGTGGGCAAGGTTCCAGAAGACCGGGACCATGCGCGTGCAGATGGGCAGGCCGCGCGACTGCATCACGGGGATTTGAACCTTTTTGCCGACTCAGTAGATGGAACTGAACCTAGAATACGCCGATTCCAGCAGGTACCGGATTAACGCATTGCCCAGTTGCCACACAATGCCCAAAGCGTCTGGATGACGTGATCAAATGCCGTCAGATCTATATTACGGCGTCCACGCCCGCCCGGATGTTGCCTAGACAAAAGGGCGGGCAGGTGCACCGCAAAGAGGCGGGCTCAAGGATCGTTAATATCTTGTCCGGCCTGCTGGCCGTGTCCGGCGTGTCGTTCCCGACGGGGCGCAAGACGTGGTACGGACTGCCGGAGTGGACGGCGATCCTGATCGAGATGTGCAACAAGCGCACGGCGGCCGAGGCCGCGGCCAAAAACCCCGGCGCCTCGAAAAGGATGCCCGCGGGGAGGTGGTTCCGGGACGCGATGCACGCGGTCTGTCCCAACAGGGCCGAGGCCTTCTGCGGCGAGATGCCGGGGCATACGGTCCGCCTTGCCAAAAAAGCCGGAATGCGCGGGGGCGGGGACGTGCTGGTTGCAACCGACAAGCACCTCATGCCGAGGTTTGACGCGGGCAGCATGTTGTTCCCGGTATTCGCGGCGCGAAAGAACGGCACCAACAGGTTCGAGGCGTGCGCCACGATGCAGGTCGTGGCGGGGCCGATAAACGCCGTACTGGACTGCATAAAATTCACCCGCGACATGGACAACGTGGATTTCGTGCGTCGATTTGTACACATTCTGGACAGGTACGGGATCCACCCGCGCCTCATGCCGGTCGACCGCGAGTTCTTCGCGATGGACATAATGCTGGCGCTGAACGGGCTGGGCAGAAGGTTCCTCATGCCGGCCACGAAGACCCCCGGGATCAAAAGGGCCGTCCCGGAGCACCACCGCGGAAGGAGGGCCGCCGTCTCCCCGTACGTGATGAGGAACGCC
>JAPPIP010000139.1 GCA_028820595.1 Nitrososphaerota archaeon
AATAGTTACACGGGATGATTTTATACCATGAAAAAACATAGTCAGAGCGCCATATACACCCATTCGACATAGATTCCTTTGTCGATGGACGTGTATCCCTTGACCATCTTGGCGTCCAGTCCAAACTGAGACAGCGTGTCGATCCAGCGTGATACCGATTTCGACACCTGCATTGCTCTTTTCTGCGCGTCAGAGCTGAGCCTTTGGTCTGTAAGGTCATCCTTGAAAAAATTCGAGGATGAGAACTTTCTCCCCATGGATTCTCACCCCCCTTTCTGTATCCACGCCTGCATCGCAGCCTCGAATTCTTCGTGAGTGTCATACGTACAGGCGATTTCATCCTCGTAGGACTCATCAAAGTCATCGTCTTGTGGACTCATAATGGTCTGTTGCGGGGTCCGTATTTATGTATATATCGTTGGGGCAGATTTTCTCCTCGGAGAAGATCGGGACTCGCGTGTTTGACACCCCGCGGGACTCACGTGAACTTGACAGACCCGTTTTGCATAGCGCCATCGCCGCAGGCGGCCTAACGCATTGGGGTTCTTGTCGCCTCTGCATTCGTCTTGCTGAATATCGCGACCCACTTGCCATTGATCTTGTCAATGTCCCAGTCCAGATCGTCCCCTACGTTCAAATCAAGTTTTGCCGCAATGTGCGCGGGTATTGTAGTCCTGACCGACGTGGTTTCCGGCTTGGCCCTCGATACCTTTGTCTGGTTGCTTGGCGTTCTTACCATAGGTAGAATTATCATACATATTTTATAATTCTACCTATCATACTAGAGGTAGAATTTTCTACCTATAATTTATATAGGGTGTATTTTCTACCTATGGTATGAAGGCATCCGCGATGATGAAAAAAGTAGTCAAAGGCCTGGCAGGGCCAATGACGAAAGCCTGTTATGCTGAGCGCCCTTCATCCTGCCATCTTATAATTTTTGGGAGGCGTGCAGCATGAGTATGCAGATCGAATCCCACGACACCGTGCGGTTCTGCAAGCACTGCCACTCGGACAAAATTAGAAAGGAGGGCGTGCGCCACAACAAGTCCGGGGACGTGCAGCTCATGAAGTGTACAGCGTGCGGCAAAAGGTTCTCGGCCAACTTTGGGTTTCGGTATCGCAGATACAGTCCGGCCATCGTGTCAGAGGCGCTGCACCTGTTCTATTCTGGCATGTCGTCGCGCGCAGTCGCCGATGCGTTCGAGGCGCGCGACATAGACGTGGACGGCTCGACCATACGCAGGTGGGTTGAAAGATACTCTAGGATAGCGGGGCTGTTTACGGACAGCCTCAGGCCGAAGGTGGGCAACTGGTACCGCGGGGACGAAGTGTGGGTCAGGGTAAACGGGCAGAAATACTACCTGTTTGCCACTATGGATGATGATACACGCTATTGGCTCGCGGGCGAACTTGCAGACAGCAAGGACAAGCACGACGCGGACAACATATTCAGGATGACAAAGGACGCGGCAGGCAAGAACCCCACAGTCCTAATAACCGACGGCCTGCCTGCGTACCAGAAGGCCGCCCGCAAGATATTTGGGAACAAGACCTACCACAAGTGCGACGCTGGCCTGCGGAGCAAGCGGATCGGCCACACGGGCAAGCCGACCAATGCAAACTACCATCCAAGTAACAACAAGATGGAACGCCTGAACGGTACAATCAGGGACAGGGAAAAGACGTTCCGCGGCCTGTCCGCACCGGACACGGCGGTCTTTGACGGCATGAAGGTACACTACAACCACTGTCGCAAGCACGACAGCATCAAGAAAACACCTGCTGAGGCAGCCGGAATCACGACAGAGGGCCGGAACAAGTGGCGCACGATCATTCAGAACGCGAGCCTTCACCTGATCGCAACGAACCAGAGGGTGCGGCGGCGGTGATTTTTTTTGCGTGCCGACCACCCGAATTTGCACCAGTACCTTGATCGAGGATCTATATTAAGCAGTTGTGGGGGTTAACCGTAACTGGGAGGAGGGGCATTAGCCATGCAGTCGGAGACTGCCGTGCTGCGCAGGGAGCTGCGCTAGGTCCACGCGTAGAGGGACCTGTGCCGCGACACCATGCGGCGCATGGCGTCCGCGACAGAGTCGCTGTCACTAGACCTGGCCGAGGCGCGGGCGGCCGTTGCGGCGCACGAGGAGAGGCGCGTGCGGCAGCGGCGCGAGATTGACGACATGATATGCAAGAACAGGGCCATGGCGGGGCTGCTGGAGCAAAACGGTATCCAGTGCGGGGCCGCCGTCCTTGCGGAGTGGGAGGCCGCGGCAGAACGGCAGGAGCTTGCCAGGACGAGGGAGGAGCTCGTCGCAGAAAGGGACGAGCTCGTCGCAGAAAGGGACGAGAACAACCGCGTCAGCAACGCGCACACGCCGCCGCCGGGTAGCGCGGTGCAGGGCAGGCTTGCCGCATACCGCAGGAGGAACAGGGCGAACTATTCGTCCGACGAGGCGGGCAGCGGGAAGGAC
The DNA here is from genome assembly GCA_028820595.1 of Nitrososphaerota archaeon. Lineage (GTDB taxonomy): Archaea > Thermoproteota > Nitrososphaeria > Nitrososphaerales > Nitrosopumilaceae > Nitrosopumilus. Next base: position 2,478 of record JAPPIP010000139.1, read on the forward strand.
GCGCCGCGCAAGGGCAGGGGCATCAACATTCTGGCCATGGCGTTTGGCAGACCGGGCGGGAGGGGCCGCGGCAAGAGCGACACGCTTGAGGACATTCCCGTATCGGAGGAGTGCGACCACACCACCAGTACGTGCCCGACATGCGGGGCGGACGCGGACACCGAGGAGGTGGCAAAGGACGTGATTGACGTTCCGGAGCCCGTAAAGGCGACAAAGAGGAGGTACCGCACGCCGCGTGGCAGGTGCAAAAACGGGCACAGGACAGACACCACCCCCCGGGGGCTCACGCGGGGCTCCGCGTTCGGGCCGAACCTCGTGGCCGCAATCGTGTTCACGTTCTTTGCGACGCTCAGCCTGGCATCCGTCCGGGACATGCCAAGCAGCTACCAAAAGCCGGAAGGAAACCCTTAACTTGGCATATCCGCAGGGACGCGCATGACGGGCATTGCAATATCAAGCGGTTCATTTGAGGACGGCGGCCGGATCCCGAGGAGGCACGGCTACAAGAACGGGAACGTCAGCCCCGCCCTGTCGTTTTCCGGCGTGCCCGGGGGCGCAAAGTCTTTGGCGCTCATAATGGACGACCCGGACGCCATGAAGCCGGCAGGCAGGGTGTGGTCGCACTGGATCGTGTGGAACATGCCGCCTGATACGGCCCGAATCGACGAAGGCTCGGCGCCGCCGGCAGGAGCCGTGCAGGGCACGACTGACTTTGGCAGCACCGGGTACGGCGGCCCCGCCCCTCCCGACGCGGAGCACACCTACGTCTTTGCGGTCTACGCGCTGGACGCCGAGATTGAACTGGGCAAGTCGGCGACAAAGCAGCAGCTGGAGCGGGCCATAAGGCCGCACGTCGTGGCAAAGGCGGAGATGCGCGGCAGGTACTCTCCTGGCTGACGCAGTCTCCGCGGCTCACTGCGTCTTCTGCGGCGCGTCGCCGCCACCGCCACCTGAATCCTGCCCGGCGTACCTTGACGCAAGCCTGTACCTGGCGTACTTGTCGTCAGGCGAGTACTTGGCGGGGTGCGCCGACTCCGTGTCCGCGTCGCACGCGGGGCACCGCGCCTTGAGGGTGTACCTGCTGCATGAGACGCACCTGCGCAGCAAAAAGCGCATGCTAGTTCTCCCTGGTCTTTTTCGACTCTTCCCTTGTAAAGCTGAACGTGCCCTTTTTCTTCTCTATCCCTGACTGTATCTCCGACACGATGGGCTTTAGCACCCTCTCCGCGGACTTGAAGTCCTCGGACGTGACCGCCAGCCTGTATTTCGGGGCGCCCAGGTACGTGATCTCCGCGTTCTCCGTCGCACTGCCGCCGTTCCTGTCCGGTATCGCGCCGAGCAGTATCTTCCTGATCACCTCCACCCCGTCCGGACGGCTGCTTGCAATGTCCATCACGCCCCTGATCTCCACTGAGGGCAGCTTTATCTTCGAGGCCACCTCCTCCATCGTGCCCACTATATCCTTGCCGATTCCCAGGCCGCCGACGGACGAGCCGCCCCTGCGGCCTATCTCGATGAACGCGTCGTACACGGAGTCGAACTTTGAGTATATCTTGTCCTCCACGTCCGATATGTCGTCTTCTGACAGATCCGCCTTTTCCCGCACGCTCTGCATCAGCGTGTTTCCCTTCTCGTACTTTTTGACCTCCCGGATCTTTTGCTTTTTCTGATCCTTTGATATCTGCTTGAGCGACAGGTCTATGTCGCCCCTGCGGGGGTTGACCTTTTTGACCAAGAGCACCTTCTTCTCCCCCTTCCTGACGTGCTTGTTTATGGAGCGTATCCACCCCGGGGCGATCTCCGATATGTGCAGGAACCCCTGCATGCCGTCGTACTCGTCAAGCGAGACGTAGGCGCCGTGGTCCATCACCTTGGTGACGGTCGCCATGACAATCTCGCCCTGCTCGGGCATCTCGTCTGCGTGCATGCGGTGCGTGTGGGCCCCTCGAATTAAACGGTTTCTAGGGGGGCGCGGCGGCGCCCGGGGCCTGCCACCGCCGCCGCCGCCCCCCGGCGGCCCCGCCTGCCGCGCGCCCTAGAAGTCGATCCCCTTCTTGGCCCTGACGCCCTCCCTGAACGGGTGCTTGATCTCCCTCATCTCGGTGACCAGGTCCGCCCTCTCGACTACCTGGCCCGCGGCGCGGTTTCCCGTCAGCACCACGGAGACCTCCGGCGGGCGGGCGTCCAGTATCCCGAGCACGCCGGACACCGGCACCAGCCCGAGGTCAACCGCGTAGTTTATCTCGTCCAGTATGACGATGTCGTGCGCGCCAGACCGCACCCTTTCGGATGCCAGCCTGAGCGCCTCCCCCGCGATCCTCTCGTGGTCCTCCCGGGGGCTCTTGTCGTCTATTATCCCGACGAACCCCCTGCCGGCCGCGATCATCTCGAAGCCGGGCTCAAGCAGCCTGGATGACTCCATCTCGCCGTAGCTCCACGACCCCTTGATGAACTGTATCATGCAGACCCTCTTGCCGTGGCCTATGGCGCGCAGGGCCATCCCGAGGGCCGCGGTCGTCTTGCCCTTGCCCCCGCCCGTGTACACTATGACGAGCCCGTCGCCCCTCTTGCCGCGTGGTTTCATGCCTGCTTCCCCCCGGATGTGGTGCGGCTGAGTGTTATTATTATTAACCGGCGGGGGGCGCCCGTATGCGTTGAAGGGGCTTCCGCGGGTGGTAGTCGCCGGCGTCTCAAGCGGGGTCGGCAAGACGTCCGTAACGTGCGCGATCATACGTATAATGCGCAGGCGGGGGCTGGACGTGTCGCCGTTCAAGGTGGGGCCGGACTATATCGATCCGGCGTACCTGGGCGCGGCGGCGGGGCGCGACGCGCGCAACCTCGACGTGTGGGTGATGGGGGGCGCCGGCAGGGCCCTGGAGGGGTTCGCAAGGCACGCGCAGGGCGCCGGCGTGTCGGTGATAGAGGGGGTCATGGGGTACTACGACGGGCACTCCGGGCACTCCGACTATGCCAGCACGTACCACATGGCCAACATAACGCGCTCGCCCGTAATACTGGTCGCGGACGCGTCAAGGGCCGCGCGGTCGGTGGCCGCCACCGTCCTCGGCTTTCGCTCGTTTCAGAAGAACTCGCGCATCGCCGGCGTGATCCTCAACAAGCTTGGCAGCCTCAAGCACGCGCTGACGTGCCAGGACGCGCTCCGCGGCTCGGGCATCCCGGTCCTGGGCTCCATATGCAGGGACGCGTCGATGGAGCTGGAGGAGCGCCACCTGGGGCTCTACTCTACGGTCGACAGGGCGGGACTGGAGGAGAAGATCGAGAGGATTGCCGACGTCGTGGAGCCGCGCCTGGACGTAAGGAGGCTGCTGACCGTAGCCTATTCGGCGGGGCCCGTCCCGGCCGCCGCCGCCAGGCCGCGCAAGACTACGAGCGCCGTGCTGCGTAACAGGCAGCTCGTCGCAGGTTACAAAGCGGGCGCGAAAGGCGGGGGCGGGCCCGTGATAGCGGTGGCGCTCGACTCCTCGTTCAACTTTTACTACCGGGACAACCTCGACGCGCTGCGCCGCGAGGGCGCGCAGCTAAAGTTCTTCAGCCCCGTGTCGGACAGGAGGCCGCCCGCGTGCGACGCGCTCTACATCGGGGGCGGGTTTCCGGAGGTGCTGGCGGCCCCGCTTGAGCGGAACCAGTCCATGAAAAAATCGATCAAAAAGGCGGCAGAGGACGGGATGCCCATATACGCGGAGTGCGGCGGGCTGATGTACCTCTCAAGGAGCATCGCGAGCAAGCGGCGCAAAAAGCACGGCATGGTGGGGCTGTTTGATGCCGACATCGCAATGACGGACCGCCCCGTCATAAACTACACCGAGGGAATCGTAAGCTACGGCACGCCCATCACCGGCGACTCCGACCGCAAGTTCCAGGGGCACGAGTTCCACTACTCCCGGATATCTGATCCGCCGCGGGGCTCGAACCTTGCAATCTTTCTGTACGACGACACCTGCGGGGGGATCCACCACGGGAAGGGCATATACCGCGGGCACGACGGCCTGATGGTGCACAACACGCTCGCATCGTACGGGCACATCTACTTTGACGTGGCCGACTTTGCGTCTCACTTTGTCGCAAACGGCGCGCGATACGGGCGGAGCTGAAACCGGCGGCCCGCGGAGGCCCCTCGCGCGCCGCCGTGCGCCGCACTCGGCGTCGCGCGCCGCCGCGGCCCGTTTCCGCGGCCGCGCTCGGCTGGCGCCGCGGCCCGGGTTCCGCGCGCGGACTTTTGCCCCCCCGGGGGGATCGGGCCCGGGCGGGACTGCGGCGCAGACTGGCCGCGCAACAACGCTAATCAGTAACAGCATCCGAGGTCACTTGTTGGATGTCGAGGCTGGGATCAGGACGCTGGTGTTCAACGGACTGCACACGGACGAGGAGACCGTGAGGGGCATCCTGGACGCGGGGGAGGAGGCGTTCCCGCGCCTGGCCCGGGTTGCGACGTACGACGAGTACTGGTGGGCCCGCAACGGGTGGGCGCCCATATGCGCAATCCACCTCCTGGCCGAGATCGGCCACCGCTGGGCGCCGCTGGCCGTAAACACGGCCATCCTGGACCACCACGGGGATACCGGCGACTGGCTGCTGGAGGAAGCGCCACACGTACTGGCCCGCATGGGGCCCGGGGCCGTGCCCGCGACGGCGGCGCTCATGCGGCACGCCTGCACTGACGCGTACGTGCGGGTGGCCGCGGCAGAGGCGCTGGTCATCACGGCCTTGAGGCACCAGGATGCAAAGCCCGGGATAGTCGCGTCGATAAGGGACGCGGCTCAAAGGGAGGCGGACGCCGACATGAGGATGATGCTGGTCGACTCGCTGCTCAACCTGAGGGATCCGGACCTGTACGGGTACCTGAGGGACGCGGTGGAGACCGGATTCATCAGCAGTGACTATTATGACGTGCCTACGCTAGACGACGTGTACGAGGGCCGCCTCCCGCCGTCGACAACGAGCAGTCCGGTAGAGCTCCTGCGCATATTCTCATACCACCCCGGCTACCGCTACGGCCCCGGCGGGCCCGTGGACATGTTTGACGATCTGCTGGTCCGCAGGCTCGTGGACGCTGGACACGACCGGAAGACGGGCAGGAACGAGCCCTGCCCCTGCGGCTCCGGCTAGTTAGTGTCATAACCCCTCCGCTCAAGCCTGCCCTTGGGTGCCCAAGACGC
>JAPPIP010000087.1 GCA_028820595.1 Nitrososphaerota archaeon
TGCAAGAGATTGCAAGGTACGTCTAGACGGCCCAAATCAGGTTAACACTTACCGGATGCCCAGTCCCGCGTTATCTCTACGTTGTCGGGCACCGCCATCCAGTAGAGCGCGGCGGACATCAGGCCAAAGACGCCCAGTACCGCCACGTTGCGCAGCGACATGAACCCGAACGGGGTGGTCAGCGCGGGCTCCTCCCAGCCCGAATAGTCCCGGAAAATCAGCACCTCAGAGGGCTCTGCCAATCCACACACCCCACGCGTCCTTGTTGCACACGATTCCGGCTAGACGTGTCGCACGATGGCGTTCAGAAAGGCCCGCCTCCTCTGCCCCAAGATACGTCCAAGTCACCACATGCAATCGTGCGCGTTTTGTTTTAAGACGGTCTTTCCTGATGCCTGCTTTTGCACGTGGCGGTGGCGGAGTCTGCTCGCAGACCAAGGTACCGCCACCGCCACCGCCACCGCAGTAGACGATCTGACTCCTCGCAAAAATCATACACGAAACCTACAATGTGCCATCTGATGCAGGCGCGGTGCCGAATGGTTGCTTGCTTGTGCCAGTGCGTCTTATATTGATGACAACGCAAGCATCTAAGACATGGATCAGTACGCCATCAAGCTCATCTGTCTGGCTGTGGGTCTGCTTGCCGGGGTGCCTACGGGTGTATACATACATGAGTGGGGGCATCATGCAGCATGCCTGTATCTCGGGTACGAGTCAGGCGGCATCACAATCAACATACTTGAGTCGTCCCATACATGCATGTTCAACGGCACGGCGTCCGATGCCGACATATTTGCCGTGCTGGCGGCCGGCGGCGGCCTTGCGACGGCGGTGTTCGGGGTGGCACTCGCGGCCTTTCTGTTGTTTGTACGGGCGCGTGGTGCGACGCGCCCCGACGGCCTTGTGCTTCTCTTCATCCTTGCAGGATTCATCCCGCAGTTCATCAACCTCGTCACGGAGGCAAGGTTCAATGCGTTATACAATGACGCGACGAGGGCGCTTGGCGCCGCATGTGGGGTGTTCTTGGTCATCTGCATATGGTATGCCCAACTCCCAAAGCACAGTTCCGATCACAGGTTGTTGGGCCGGATTCGACGGCCGCTGGTGTGACGGCCCGGGTGTGACGTGGCCAGGCCGTGCCACGCGCGGCAGTACCGGCCGAGTCCACGAACCTCCTAACCGTACAGGCTGCGCGGTTCTGGTATGACAAACGCCTGCTCCCGCTCATATGTCCGGTCAAACGCCCATCCATCACCGGGCCCATACATCAGGTGGTTACTTGCACTCGTGTGCATGAACCCAAGCACATGTCCAACTTCATGCGCCAGTACGTATGCAGTGCGCCTTTCATTGTACTCGGTATCCGTACTGGCCCGGACGACGTTTGATAAGATTATGACGCGGCAGTGGTTTTCGGAATTCTCCCAGGGCGGACACATTGCAAAACCGTCGTTTGGCCACCAATCAACGAACATGATTGTCATCCCTTCCGTATCGCCGCCATCATTCTCTTGAAAAACCAGCCCCGGGTTGTCCTTCTCCCACGACGCGAATGCGATTGACGCGGCTTCCAGAACCACGCCTTGCTCCGGCCCGTCCAACCCGGCAAAATCCATGTTGTAATGCACCACCTGCGGTTCCACCGTTCGCAGCATTGGATGGAGCATGAACGGCGCCAACACCGCCGCGGTCAAAACCAGCATAACGACACATGTCTTCCAGCCGGATCTTTTCATGCTGTTGGAGTCACTACCGGCCCCTTAAACCCAACCCGACACACACCACCGGGGAACCTAAAAGTAAATGTAACATGCCGACTTTCTGAAGTTCAGGTACGGCATTCGTCAAAATTTACGGTGTTCTAGACACGTTACTTCAGAAAGTCGGCATGCATTCTGTTGCGAATTCGATTGATAGGCGTGCGGGCGCGTCTCAGGCCGACTTTTCAGACTGAGCATCGTGGCAGATTGTCCAAGTTGTTGTCTTGTATCGAATCCGCGTCTGTGCGGATCGTGGTTCTGTCACATGTCTTGCAGTTGGAGTGCACTCTGGCACTTCTCCCTGTAGATGGGCTTTCCATGTAGAACGAATGCCCTTCACTCATGAGCCTGAGCACGTCTTTCAGATCCGACAGATCGGTATAGCGGTTCTGCAAGACTCCAGTGCCTACCGAGACAATATGTGCCGCATCATGTGGCTTGCCTGTTGGTTCTTGGACGGTACAGGTTATTCGATGACTGATCATGAGCTCAAGTTTCATTCACACGTATATTGGCTGGGTTCGTGTAGACAGTAGCGACAACAGGCCCCCGAATTTTCAGAGAAGATCCGATCCCGCTAACTTCAGCCCGATCTCAGGTCACCGATTTGACAGTCCCGCTCAGGTCACCAAGACTTGACAGAGCCAAGGTTTGGTACTGTCACGGCGACCACCACAGATTGGCCACGAATGCCGCAGTTGCCGCCATGCAAAACAACAAGAACCCTACTGCAATTCTAGTGCCTGTCCGCTCCAACCTGTCCATGTGGTTACACCTCGACCGAATCATACGGCATTCATGGTCAGATGGACCTGAACTTAATACTGTACTCCTTTTTGTTGGCGCCCTCGCGCATCCTCGACTCTATCTTCCCGTCGCGCTCAAGGTCGTCAAGTATGGGCTGGAGCTTGTATCTGCCCCCCGGAGACATGAATAACGCGCCGCCGTCGCCGTCGGTTACGCCGTCGAGGAGGAGCTCGATGCCGTCGGCCGTATACCAAGCCCATACGCCCTCGTCCACTGCCCTGAGTATGCCTCCCCTGATCTCCTCAATCGTGCCCATGCCCCGGCCGGGGCTTGACTGTAGTTAAACCTTACATGCGAATTCGCGGCGCCCCTTCCAACACGGTTCTGGGACGTGGAGGCTAGCAGGATTCGCTCCGGTGCAGGCTTTTGAAGTATTTGGGGCACTTACAGCCGTCCTCGCGGCAGCGCCCTTCCTCCCGGAAGTGGGCCTTCTTGCAGTGCAGGCAGACGGCGTTGCCGCACAGGTATCCACCCATGCCGTAACTTGCGGGGAGGCGTCATTTATGCTTGTTCTCCCACCCTATCCGCTACGCATTACCGGGTCGTAGACGACCACGCACGTGCGGGCGTCCGGAAAATGCAGGGTGTATGTTCTGCGTTGCTGTTCTATATTTATGCAAAACTCGTTGACCTCCGACTTTAGCTGCTTTGCGCTGTTGGCCTCAATGACTTCAATCTGTTTCGCCATATACAACGTCTGTGGTACTTTAATATAAATAGGTCATATGTGCTTACTGCTGCTGCGGAGGTGCCCCATAAGACGGAGCTTAAACATCACACGTTGCGCGGTGTACATACTCGGGTCCAGTCGTGGGACGTAAGTAAACTGACAAATCCAAGCCCGGCAGCAGGTCAGAACCGGATTGCAACAGATAACCGTATCCGCACCGACAACGGCGCGAGGATTGTATCCTTGCCCCACGACATAACGTCACGCGTGCGCGGTCTTGCGCCTGATCAGAAATTTTCCGTCGGGCATGTCCTTTACCAAGTCCCACCCGTATGCGACGCTTGATAGCAGTTCCTCCTCGCCTGAGATCATCCTTGTCTGGTATGGCGGCACCCCGCGCGGGCCGTCCTGCGACAGTTCCGCGTCTTCCGGCATCGCGACTGTCGGGGCCGGTTCGGGGATGGCGCCTGGATCCGGCCCGGTTGTCACTCCTCTTCCGTCGCCGTCGCCGTCGCCCCCCACCTGCATCCTTATGCTGGACGGGTCTATCCCGTACGACCTGGCCTGCTGCCGCAGCGACTGCAGGAACAGATCCCTCCTGCGCACTGCGTCGTCCTCGCTGCCAGCGCCCAGGAATGACTCGCTTCTTGCAAAGGCGCCCCGCATGTCCTCGATCATCTGCTCTGTCAGCTTTCCCTTGTTTGTCGTATACCTGGACTCCATGTCGCCCGTGTGCCCCATGAAGAACTGCCTGTAAGCGTGCGTCATGCACCCGCTGCTCTCGGCCAGCAGGAGCTGCGTGTCAAAGTACGCGCGGAGCACGTAGGGCCGTGCCCTGATGACGCTCCTGATGGTGGCCCTCATCGGGTGCGTGACCGCCTTTGTGGTGACGAACTCCGATCCGTCGGTCAGGGGCCCGCGGCCCGCCCGCTTCCTGCATATCAGGGCCGAGCCGGGGCCCAGCGCCTCGCCGGCGGCAACACGGCCGCGGAGATACCCCAGGAGGTACGAGCACCCCCGGGACGTGAGGAACGTAAAGTACCTGTGCCCCGCCTTGCTCAGCTGCGGCCTTATCGTGACCATCGCCGGCGTCCGCTCAAGCGTGACCGCGCCCCCGTCGGCCTTGGCGGCCAGCCCCTCTATATCCGAGACGCGCAGCCCGTCGGCCCCGCTGTGGTTGCCTATCACCTGCGGTCTCACCCCGGCAAAGGCCATCAGGGCCATGCTTGCGCGCGTGCGCGGATCCGCGGCGTTCATTATGGACTCGAGCTGCGCCGCGGTCGGCACCTGCTCGTCCTGCAGTGTAACCGGAATCTGGGAGTTTGCGATCTTTATCTTGCGCCGTATGTCGACATAGTTGTACGACAGCCACGACTTGAGCGCCTTGACGACATCCCCTATGTAGCCTGGCGCGTAGTTCTGCGTCTCCATCCACGTCACGTAATCCAAAATCATGTCCTCGGCCTTCATGCTGCTCTCCTTTCCAATTTTCACCATCTCGGCGGGAGTTGTTCCGGTGTTCTTGCGGAACATGTTGAGTCGCCTTATGCGCGAGTCGGCTGTAAGCGGGCTTGCGCGCGCGAGATTTGCGTGCCACCGCCGGACGTTCTCGTCCGAGTCCAGCAGGTCTCTTGAGGATCCGGTCAACTTACGCTCTAGGATCACCAGTCCGGTTTTAAGGCCGGATCCCCGGCCGCCGGCGCGGGGCCGAGCCGAGGGCGCGTCAGCCATTCGATGCGGCCTCCCGCGCGCGCGACGGTCTTGTAACGACATACCGTAAAGTACGGTTATTACGGGCTAACCCGCCTGCATTTACCCCGCAAGAAGATCCGGGCGCCCGCCGTTTGTGGCAAATCCACATAACTGCTTCCCTGTATATGAATAGATACAGCGGGTCTAAAGGGACTCGCCGTGAAAATGAAACGTGTTTGTCAAACACCGGTATTGTTGACATGCAGTGGCGCTACAGCGTGAACCTCTCATGCTCTCCTGATCGTACCTGTAATGTATTGGGGAGTGAGGGTTAAAAAAGACTGTGGGGGGCTGGTTCTCTCCCACGCGCGGTTGATGATGATCTGGAGCATGCCTAGGCTGTAAAGTGTGAAAGGCTCCTATGGATCCGAACCCCTGCACCGTAAATCCTTGTAATATGTCCATCTGGAAGCTCATCAACCGCGTTTGGGATAGAACCGAGCCACAGGCGTGAAAACATTACACGCTAATCATTGTAAGACTGGGCATGGGAAAAAGTACGATGAAGATCTTCAAAACTCGCATACCTGATGAGATCGCAGAATACGATCACAACGGCGCCTCCAAGGGAAGCGTCAACGCCCGGATCAATCATGTGGTGTGGATCGGCTCCGCCGTCTCGATATACGTGTCGGACGGCAGACAGTGCACGCCCCAGTCAGAATACGGCAGGCGGTAGCTGAAGCACGGCGAGCTGATGGCAAAAATGGCCGAGGAACAGGCCAACAGTATCTCTGCGGGCGGCATATGGAGGTTCCGGCCATCAGCCGGACGAGTCGACGGGGGAGGCGCATGAAATGAGCGCTGTTTATGCTGGGCTGCATTGGGCGGGGCAAAGGTGCGGCCCGGAACTTGTGTTTTCGCAAGTCATTTGCGCCCCGCCCGCTTTTTTTCATTGGTGATAATGGGGGTGCCGCTCCGCAACGGCAGAACGCCCGCGGCACGGCGCCCTCGCCAAAAGGAGTTGTATCACAATGACTTGCGGAGAGTCTGTTTTCAAGCTATTGCCAGGCGGGTTTTCTCCCAAGCGCGGTTGCTAATTATCTGGAGCATGCCTAGGCTGCAAAGTGTGAAAGGCTCCTATGGATCCGAACCCCTGCACCGTAAATCCTTGTAATATGTCCATCTGGAAGCTCATCAACCGCGTTTGGGATAGAATCCAAGGGCTACTTGGTATGGCAGAGTACGTGTTGGGTCCGGCTGCCTCTGGGAGGGATCATGATGGCATCAATAGACAGTCGGGCGTCAAAATTGATTGGCCGAACGCGTACCTGCTTGGATCTGAGGTTTACGGAGGCCCGGGCACATTGAGAGCCACACGGGATCTTGTGCATGCAAGAGCTGTAGAGTGCGGCCGACTTTTTTCAGACAGAGTACTTTTTTCTCAATGTGATAATCTTGGCCAGCGCTTTCTCTATCTGGTCTTTGGAAAAGTGCGGCTTTTCCTTGCACATGGTCTTGATGATGCTGCCGTGCGCCTCCTTTGAGACCTTTGCGTCGGGCATCAAATACCACAGCGATGCAAACAGCTCCAGGGTCAGCGGATCGTGTATCTTGTCCCCCAGCAGCTCGCGCATCATGTCGTGCACCGCGGCTTCTGAATCGTCTAACCTCGGTACGCCGTCATGCGTCCTGTGCTCTAGGTGGTGGTACAGTTGGGCCGTCATGGTTGGAGAGTATGGCCCCCTTACGTACCACGAGAAGACGTGGGCCTCGTTCGTCTGCATCTCCTGCACTAGATAGGCCAGCTTTTGCATGTACATGCGGTCGTTGAACCCGGACATCCGGATCGGGCCTATGTTCCTCATGATCTTTAAAACCGATTCTGCATCGCCGCTCATCGTGATCCTTGCCATGCCGTCTCATTTATCCCTATCCTTGCGTCTGACCATCTTTTGGATATGCGACATGAACTTGGCCCTGTCGTCAAACATGGTGATGTTGCTTCCAAACGGATGGGTGGTCGCACCCTCGTCTGTCTGATCCTCCTCTGGGTGGTACACTATAACGTTGCTAAAGTTGTCATTGGCCCTCTTGATCTCCGCGTCGACGCCCAGGGACTTTTTGCCGTTCATGAACGGGCGGTACACTGCAAGGTGGGTGGCGGTGTCCACCAAGGTAAAGTCCCTTGAGCGGATCTGGTTCTTTATGTCCGAGTCGACTTGGCGTATTTCGTGTGCCGGCAGTCTTATCGGCCACGAAATGTCTTTTGCATCCGAGTCTTCCGTCTCAATAGGCCACCTGTGCCTTTCTTGGAAGCTAAATAGCTGCTTGGCTGGTTTTCTTGCCTCGGCCTTTTGCAGCGCAAACACCATGGCCAGCTCGTCAATCGTAACCGGATCAAAGATCGGAATGCCATTCTTATGGCCAAGCCTGTGCATCTGTATCCTGAACTGGTTGATCTCCCTGATTCCCCGCGGCGTCTTTCTTGACTCGGATATGTGGTACGAGAGGTATATCCGGCTCTGGGCGTTGCGAAAGATCAT
>JAPPIP010000019.1 GCA_028820595.1 Nitrososphaerota archaeon
TCTTGATTATGGTCACATGAAGGCACATTGGGCTTCAAAAATCGGAGCTGTTACGAAAAGTACAGGCGCGCCGCCATCCCCTCTATCCCGAGCAGCGCGTCGTACTGCCTTGCGGCGAGCGCCCTCTGTGCGAACCCCTCCATCTCCGCAATCTTTCCGGCGGGGGGCGAGCCGTGGTTCCGCCTGAGCATGGTTATGCTGTTTTTTATCTTGCCGGACACGATCTCGCGCGCGATGGCCATGCGCGAACTGGTCTTGGAGTATGCCAGATGCTGGCCTATCCTCAGTCCGATGTTCTTGCTTGCAAGGCCGCGCGTCATGCCGACAAACCACCCGCCGTACGTCATGTAGCAGATCGGTATGTCCCTCCCGCAGAGCTCCCTTATCGTCTGGGTGGTGATCTGCACGTTGCCAAAGACGGTGAGCTCGGAGACGTCGATGAGCCGGATCTTTCTGGTCTCGTCTGCGGTCTTTACGTGCACGCAGTCGCCTGACTTTGACACGCGCGCGCCCTGGTCCTGCACGTACACGGGGACGGCGTCGTCGCGGATCGGGTACATGCGCCTGACCTGGTCCTTTGTAATGCTGTGCTGCGGGCTGGCGCCGCCGAGAAGGTTGGTCTCGTCCGGCATGCAGATTCCCACCAGCGAGCACCTGGGGCACTTGGGGCTGTCGACTAGCGGGGGCGGCATTGTATTTTTTGACGCCATCTCCCGCATCTCGCCGATCATCTGCATGGTCATAGATACCGTCTGCTCGTCAAAGTCCACGCGTACGCGCTGCTTGGAGCCCACATAGTATATGATCCCGCCCGTGCACGCGTATCCGTTCGCCCTCAGGATCAGCCCCTAGGCGCAGACCTGGACCACGTGATCCGGATACGTGCCGGTGGGAGTCTGCGGGGTCGTCCCGCGCTTGTACTCTATTGGCGTGGCAACGCCGCCGTCAATCTCCAAGAGGTCCATCTTTGCAACCAGTCCCAGCTTGGTATCCGACAGCATGACGGACCGCGCGTGTATGACGTCCCCGGGATACTCGGCATCGCCGCCTTTGGAGGGCTTTGTCCTTTTGGAGGGCTTGTCGACGTTTCTGTGCTTGTATGCACCATCTACAACCTCTGCATTGTAGGCAAACTCGCCCTGGACCCACTCCATGTACGCGAGGCGCCTGCAGTACGCGTACTGGACTAGCATCCTTACCGGTATGAGGTCTTGGGCCGGTTCTTTCGCACCAGTCATGATCCAAGCGTGTCGGACGTCAATTTAATCCTAGAATCGTATTGTGGCTGGCAGGGTCCTTTGCTGGTACTCAAAGAAGGGCATGAGGCAGCTTGAGAAGGCGGATCTTGGCACGGTCTGCACCGCACAGCATAGGGCTGGGCGGCAAGTTGGATGACGGGAGAATTACCATCTGGTATATACAAGGCTAGATCTGGCACTGCAAACTTCCAACCGCTCCGTTTCGCCCACTGCTGACGGCGATGCGGTAGAAAAATTCTGCCGCCCTGCAAGAACGGTAATCGGTAGGAACACACGGCTACCGATAGTTAATGCAAGAGCCTCCGAAAGGCACTCCAGATCTGGGTAGACCTCCTTATATAACGCAGGGTGCAAGGATGTGCAATGACTATGAAAAACGCAAAAACAATTCTGATCGCGTCCTTGGCCTCGGCAGTCATTCTGTCTTTAGGTGCAATAGATCTTGCATACGCTATCAACTATAGCAACCCGGCGGGATTCACTGAAGAAGAGGCAATAAGGATAACCATGCTTGCAAAGCAGGTAGAATTCCTAACCGAATCAATCGCAGGATTAAAGGCAGAAAATAATACCGCAAGCTCACATACAATCGAATACCTCCAATCTCAATTGAATGGAATTCTAGCAGAATTAAATCCGTTAGGATTTTATTCCCATGAGCAGTATTACCAAGAGAAAGCAAAGGCACTCAGAGCAGAACAGGCTAGCAGAGAGAGTTCTCATACAAGTTCATGCGACTGTGAAAACGAAATGGCTTGGAGGGCAGGATTCGAATACAGACTGTGGGGTGTAACATCTGATACCAAAGGCACGTACAAATACTCTACAATTCTATTAGAGGAAAAGACTTCAATTGCAAGAGTTGGTTACTTTGTACCGGACTGGATCAGACCATACGCCGAGGCCTTCCAAACTCCAACTAGTGGAGGCACCATAGAGTATGATTTGACGCTTGAAAACAAGAACGGCGGTTTGATAAGACACTACCTAGACAATTCCAAGGCTGTGCTGTCCACATCGTGGTGGAACCCAACCCAGTGGGATGAGGAGAAGTATTACAACGTTCAACAATACGACCGAGTCCTAGTGGAAGGCAGAGCAGCATCTTGGAATTAGTACGTTCTTATACCGCCCCTCCATTCTTTTTTTTTAACATGAATAAATTTCCCATAGTGGACTATGATGACAGGTATTTTTTAAATTGTGATTATTCGAGGGAGGAGCTGTTGGAGATGCAGCAAAAAATAATGTCATTAATATCATCAGGAAGCAAGGATATTGCCAAGGATGTAAGTAAGATCATAAATGTCAATAATACGGAGATTCAAGCGTGTTTACACTATGCCTATTCAAAGGGACTGGTAGACAAAGAGAGGATCGAGGGGTGCGGTGATGTGCCGGCTTACGTATATTTTGCAAAATCCCATTCTGTTGCAAATTCGTGATGTGGGTGTCGTGCCTGCTGCGTCCGCTCCATCTTCCACATCCTGATAGCTGATATGAGGTCGTCAAGGGTTTGTTGCAGTAGCTTCATCAGTTACTAATATAAGGATTCAGAGAATATCACATTGGTGTTGCCTGCATACGGATCACAACGTGCTGGAAAAGGAAGCTCCTCGCTTGTGTGTACCGGCCAAGACCCGGCGCCGGGCGCCGCGCCCGTCGAGAGTCCCAGATCCCCGCTCAGGTATGCGGGTGGAAAGACGCGGGGGGCCGACGAGATATGCGAGTTCATACCCCGCGATGCGCGGCAGCTGTGCTCACCGTTCATCGGAGGCGGCTCGGTGGAGATCCTGTGTGCGGCCCGCGGCACCAAGGTTCGGGCGTTTGACAATTACGGTCCCCTTGTGGAGTTCTGGCAGTGCCTGCTGGGAAATCCGAAAAGGCTGGCCGACGTGGTGCGCGAATACTTTCCGCTCACACGGGAGCGGTTCTATGAGCTCCAGGGCGGCCACGGCCGGATACGATCCAGGTACCGGAGGGCGGCAGTATACTATGTGATCAACCGCTGCTCCTTTTCCGGGGTTACGATGTCGGGGGGGATGTCCCCGGGCCACCCGAGATTCACAGAGTCTGCCATCAGGCGCCTCGAAGAGTTCAGGGCGCCAAACCTGACAGTCGAGCTTGCGGACTTTACGACGTCCATACCGGAATGCGACGAATCTGCCACACTGTACCTTGACCCCCCCTACATGACCGCGCAGGGGCTCTACGGGACGCGCGGTGACATGCACCGGGGGTTCGACCACCGGGCGCTTGCCGACATCCTGCAGAAGCGCGGCAACTGGGTCCTGTCCTACAACAACACAAAGGACGTGCGGGACCTGTATGCGGACTGTTATTTTCACTATCCGCGATGGAAGTACGGCATGTCAAAGGACAAGGACTCAAGGGAAATCCTGATCATAAGTCGCGACCTGGCACAGAGGCACGGGCTGAGGATCTGAATGGGCAGAAGGCAGACAACGACCGGAAAGGCGTTTGAGTTTGCCCTGGCAGACGCACTGCACGGGCAGATCGGCAGGCAGCAGTGCGTACTGGTCAGAGACGGCGCGTATGACGCGGCATCCGGGGCCTTTGGCACGATGGGCCGCAGCGAGCAGAAAAGCTACAGGGCGGCGGCGGGGGCCGCGATAAGGCACATGGTGCTGCTGGAGCCAAGACTCACGGTGCCAGGCGGCATGAGCGTCCGGATCCAGCGCGATGTGGCCGGGCAGAGGGGAGACGTGAGGGACGTATTGGCCGTACAGCAGGCGGCCGATCATGGCGAATGGACTGTGGGGTTTTCTGCCAAGAACAATCACGAGGCCCTGAAGCATTCCAGGCTGTCAGAAACCATTGACTTTGGACAGCGGTGGATGGGGGTGTCATGTTCAGAACACTACATGAGCCAGGTCGGGCAGATATTTGGCCGGGTGCACGATCTAATGGACAGCGGCAGCTGCACGCTCTGGAGCGAAGTGGCTGAGAAGCACGCAATCTACGGCCAGATCTTGGACGCGTTCCAGGCGGAACTAACCAGACTGTCGGGGGCGGACGACCTGGTTCCCCCACGCCTCGTGCAATACCTGCTGGGGAGCCACGATTTTTACAAGATCATAAAGAGGGACGAGGATCGCATCGTGCGCGTACAGGGCTTCAACCTCAGGGGTGACCTCGGAAGGCCTGCACCTGACGGAACCAAACCCCGGATCAAGGTGCCAAAACTGGAGCTACCCACCAGACTAAGGGAGATCGCAAAAAGAGGCTCCACCACACTGCGGGCCTCGTTGGACAACGGATGGGAGGTGTCATTTCGCATCCACAACGCGTCCAGCAAACTGGAGGCGTCGCTCAAGTTTGACGTCCAGCTTGTCGGCATGCCGCAGCGAATCTACACCAGTGATCAGAGTTGGGGCAATGGCAGGTGAGTATCCATCTCTTGGAGTTCGAATCGAAAATAATTCGAACTCAACCAGCAGGGTTAAATCCTGCTTTCCCCCTAACCTGCATGTTGACAGGCGTGAATCCGGACGGCAAAGTTCGAATCAGAAACCGATTCGAAAGAGTGTATAGTGGGCCGAGTGAGATTCGAACTCACGATCACCGCCGTGTCGAGGCGGTATCCTAACCAGCTAGACTACCGGCCCATCGGATCACAAACCCCGGCGCAGGTATTATTAAGGTTTAACAGGGATGGCCCCTGACGCATCAGCATGGCCGGTAATTCTTCGGACGATTTCAGCGACGAGGAGAGGGGGGGCCTGTACAAGGCCATCTACACCAGGAGGGACGTGAGGTCGCACTTCAGGCCGGGCCGCATAAGCGACGAGACGGTTGCCAGGATCCTCCACGCGGCGCACCACGCGCCGTCGGTCGGCTTCTCGCAGCCCTGGAACTTCATACTGATAAGGGACGCCGCGACCCGCCGCAGGATAAAAGAGTCCTTTGAGGCCGAAAGGAAGAGATCGTCGGACATGGTGCGGGATGACCCGGAGAAAAGGTCAAGGTACCTGTCCTTCAAGCTGGAGGGGATACTAGAGTCGGCGCTCAACCTGTGCGTGACGTACGATCCCTCAAAGTTTGGCCCGTTCGTGATCGGGAGATCGAGCATCCCGGAGACGGGGCTGTACAGCGTCTGCTGCGCCATCCAGAACCTCTGGCTGGCGGCCAGGACGGAGGGCATAGGGGTCGGATGGGTCAGCATACTCTCAAACGACGTTCTCAGGGAGGTGCTGCAGATACCCGGCCACGTAGTGCCGGTCGCGTACCTGTGCCTGGGGCACGTTGACAGGTTTGCGCCAAGGCCGGACCTGGAGGAGGCCGGCTGGCTTCCGAGGCTTGCGCTGGGGGACGTGACGTACTTTGAGCGGTGGCGCAACGAGGATGCCGGCGGCGTCTGGGAGGGGATGCAGGACATGATCAGGGACATGGCCGCCGCCGACGGCGTGCCGGCAGGTTCAGGCGCCCGTGCCCCTTCGTCCTCCGAGTAGGCTTAAATAATTAGCGACATTTCTCACGCTGGGCTTGTGGCGCAGAGCCTCTTTGGCGCGCAGTATGGATAGCGTGGTAGCCTCCTAAGTTACAGGTCGAGGGATCGAAGCCCTCCAAGCCCGCTCTTGCTGATGCCGTCGGTGGGCCGCCTGCGCACCCCTCGCTCACTTTCACTTAAATGAGACAGGCGCGGCCGCGTGGCATGCGGGTGGTGGTAATATCAGGCAGCCCCAGAAGGAACGCCAACACTGAGACGATGATGAGGTACGTCTACGAGTACGCCATGGATAGGAACGGCGGCGACGGGAATGCCACCACGTTTGTCAACCTGTCGGAGGGCCAGATAGAATGCTTCCACGGGTTTGACGTGGGATATGGCGAGGCCACAAAGTCCGCCGCAAAGGCGATAACGGAGGCCGACGTCTGGCTTGTCGGGACGCCGATCTACAACTCCTTCTTCAGCGGGGCCCTGAAGAACCTCTTTGAGTACATAGACTACAAAAAGACGCCGGGAAAGACGGCGGGCATGGCCGTGATGGCGGCAGGCAGCATAGGATTCACCGACGTGCAGACCGTGCTGACGCAGCTCATGTCATACTTTGGCGTGGTTACAAACCCCAAGGCCGTCTTTATGACCACGGGCGATGTGTCCGACGGCGCCATAAGCAGCGCCGACGCGCAGGCAAGGCTCAGGGAGATGGTGGACGGGACGCTTGAGATGGCCTCGAAGCTTGCCCAGAACAGGTAACGTCCATGATGGATCCCGACGCCAAGACGTGCCAGTGTAGGTGCCATTTCGGCGGGGCCGTAAGCTGCCCGTCCTGCAAGAATAACCATCCTGACGGACGCGGCAGGAAATGCTGCCATTGCTCTGAATAACTATCGCTTGGGGCGTCGCGCGGTGACTGCTAGGAGCCGAGTCGCGCCTACGCAGCCCCTCATTTCTTGTGCTTTGATGCCAGCATCTTTAGGTTTGCCAGCTCCGCCTTGAGGGTCTCGATCTGCACGAGCGTCTGCAGGTTTGCAATCTGCCTGTTGAGCCTCTCAATCTCGCTGTCCTTGAGCTTGAGGGACTCTTTGAGCTCCTCAAGGTCGGCCGCAAGCTCGCTCTGGACGCTCTGCAGGTCTGCTATCTCGCTCTGGGTGCCCTTATGGCTCCCGCCCGTCGCCGCCACCGTCAAGCTTTTTTTTTCGCCGTACTGCAGCACGGTTCCCGCCGGGGCATCGTCATCATTCTGGTGGTGGTGGAGCGAGTGCATGTAGTCGGCGCTCTTCTGGGCTATCCAGCAGGTAAAGACCAGAAACCACATGATTGGGACCGCCATTATAAAGACAAAGTCCAGCACGGGCGCAAAGTCGACAAAGACCGGCCAGAGCACGGTCAGAACCGCCGCAAAGACGCCTGTCACCGCGGTGGCCAGGTGGTTTCCCAGATACCCCATGGACTGAATCCGGTTGCTCACTATTTATGTGGTATGCGGCCCTATTCGGAACTGCCGGCCCGTAGTTTGCCACGCGTCTGCCATACTACATACTCGTCCATGTCCCCAAGCCAGCGGTTTGTTCCAGAATGACTAATTCCCACTTTTATGCACGCGGCGCCAATCGATTTGGACATGGTACATTTCTGGCGCTGTCCACCCTTTCACCGTCGAGATCGCGAAAAGCTTAAAGATCATTAT
>JAPPIP010000104.1 GCA_028820595.1 Nitrososphaerota archaeon
GGTGTGGTCCAGCATCCCGCCGCAGAAGGCCTCGGCCCTGTCCGGGCAGACCGTGCGCATCATATTCCGCCACCACCTCCCGGCGGGCATCCTTTTGGCGGCGCCAAGATCCCCGGCGGCGGTCTCGGCGGCAATCCCCCTGCCGCACGTCTCGACCAGCATTGCGGTCCACTCCGGCAGCCCGTACGCGGTCCTGCGCCCCGTCGGGAACTTTATGCCGGACACGGCCAGCAGGCCGGACAAGATATTAACGATCCTCGATCCCGCCCTCTCGCGGTGCTCCTGCCCGCCCTTTTGATTCGACACTTTGGGGCGGGCGCGGACGCCTCCATATAGATCTGACGGTATTTGATCATGTCATACGGGATGATGGCGCAACCGGCCACTGCGCGAATCCAACGCCCGCCCGGCTTGGCGGTGTGTCGCCGCTTCAGTTCCATCTACTGAAAAGGCGCCGCGCCGGCCGCCCCTTTCCGTTGCCGCGTCTACGCTGTTGCACCTACCCGTTGCCGCATCCCTCCATACGGCGGTCCTTCTTTCTTTAAATTACGACATGCCGGACGCGTCCTTGTGTCGCACGACGTCATAGGGATACTAAAGGAGGCCTCTCGCCTCATATACCAGAATACAAAGGGCATGGCCGGCACGCCGGACGCGGCCGGGGACTACGGCGTGGGGGCCGGCGGCGACGTGTCGAGGAGGATAGACATTATAGCAGAAAAGACCGTGCTTGACTTTCTGGAGCGCTCTGGCCTGCCGTGCGTGGTGCTAGGCGAGGAGTGCGGCAGGGTCGAGCTGTCAGAGGATCCGGCCGGCTATGTCATAATGGACGCGATAGACGGCTCTGCAAACGCGGTCAGGGGCGTCCCGTTCTTTTGCAGCTCGCTTGCGTTTGCCACGGGAGACAGGCTCAGCACCGTGTCTGCCGGCGTCGTGACGGACCTGAGCAGCGGCGACATGTACTGGGCCACGGCCGGGGGCGGGGCCTACATGAACGGCGAGCCCATACACGTCCGCGATACGGATCCCATATACCGCATAGTCGGGGTCAACTTATCCTGGGCGACGCCGGACCTGACAGCCAGGATGCAGCCGCTCTTTGAGGACAACAACCACGTCAGGCACTTTGGAGCAAACGCGCTGGAGATGGCCTTCTTTGCGCGCGGGTTGCTTGACGCCTTTGTGGACATAAGGAACATGATACGCATACAGGACATTGCGGCCGGATACATCATAGCAAAGGAGGCCGGCGGCATACTGCTAGACGAGCAGATGAGGCCGCTTGACGCCGGCCTCGATTATGAAACGCGCATATCGTTTGTGATGGCGTCAAACAAGGACGCGCTGGACTCCATAGCGTCGGGAATCGGGCTGGAGATCCACTGACCGCGCCGCCCTAGTGTGGCCGCCCTACCGGCGGCAGATGCATTTAAGCGGCCGTGCCGGGTACGTCCCTTGTTGAAGGCGGTATACTTTGACGGCACAAGCGCGCGCACGAGAAGCGACTATCCGGATCCCGGCGCAGGCGGCGAGTCCACGGTGAGCGTCACGCTTGCCGGCATATGCGGCACCGACCTGGAGATGCTCGACGGGTACATGTCGTACCGCGGGGTGCCCGGGCACGAGTTTGTCGGCGTGGTCGAGAGGTCAGAGGCGCATGGTACGGCGCTGGTGGGAAAAAGGGTGGCAGGCGAGATCAACGTCGGGTGCGGGAGGTGCGGCAGGTGCCAGAGCGGCATGGAGCGCCACTGCCCCGCCCGTACCGTGCTCGGCATACAGGGCCGCGACGGCGCGTTTGCCGAACGGCTGTCACTGCCTGCAAGAAACCTGCACTATGTGCCCGACTCGGTCTCCGACGAGCAGGCCGTGTTCATCGAGCCGCTGGCGGCGGCATTCGAGATAAGCGAGCAGGTACAGGCGGCGGCAGGCAGCAGGGCCGCCGTGGTGGGCGACGGGAGGCTTGCCCAGCTGATATGCCAGGTGCTCAGGATGTCGCACGGCGACGTTACATGTTTTGGCAGACATGCAGAGAAGCTGAAGATGCTTGAGAGGTTCGGCATCAGCACGCGTCTGAATGTCGGGCCTGCGGAGGAGAGGAGTGAGGAGGAGGAGGAGGAGGAGAGGAGGGGAAACGGGAGCAACAATCAAGGCGGCGGGACCGCAGACGGCGACAGGCAGGCCTTTGACATCGTGGTGGACGCAAGCGGCAGCGTGTCCGGCTTTGCAGACGCGATGTATCTGACGAGGCCCCGCGGCACGCTGGTCCTAAAGTCCACCACCGCGTCGGGGAGCGGGGCGGACCTGACGCCGGCCGTGGTGCACGAGGTGACGCTAGTCGGCTCCAGATGCGGGGTCTTTGGGCCCGCCATAGAGGCGCTCGCGACGGGAACGGTACAGGTCGACCACATGATGGACTCGACGTTTCCGCTAGACGGGTTTGGGGCCGCCGTCAGGCGCTCAAGGGAGGGCGACGCCCTAAAGGTCATGCTGAAACCCTAGCCGCGCGGTGTGCGTCCGGCGCGCTAGTCCGTGCCGTCGCGCGGCGTGACGCTCCCAGATTCGACGTCCACGTCTAGCACCATCACCGATATGTTGTCGCGCTTTCTTATCTCCTCGAGCTCCTCCATCGTAAGGTCGATTTCGCCGGGGTTTGAGATCTTGTCGGGAAGAAAGTCGGGCTTGGGTCCCCCCTTAAAGTTCCACATCACCATCTTGTCTGAGACGTCGACGTCCTTGAAGATGACCATGTCGGCATCCTCGCGCCGCGTGGCATGTTCCCCGTTCGCTGCATGGTATGTAAACTCAAGCGTCATGCCGCGCGCGCGGTAAATTGCAATAAATAGCTATATTTCGGATCAGGGCACGCGGCGGGCGCCACACCAGAGTGATCACGTGGGTATGATCACTTGTTTCGATCACACGAACAGGGGGAGGAGAAATGACGACGGGGAACACTGACCGTACACGTAGCACGCGCGCACGGAAAAATACCAGGCGGATGCCGCGACCGGCCACGGAACAACAGTCGTCCTGCGTGGGGCCCGCCAGGCCGCTCCTGCGGCACCGGCCCGAACCGCTGCCGCGCATCACGGCCGCTACAGACGGCGGCGCGGAGCCACGCCGCCAAAAGCAATATTTTTTAACCGACGCGTCCGAGCTTGTCTGAATGGTAAGCGAAGTCAAGGCAAAGATAACGTACATGGAGCTGCTAAAGGAGGACCTCATAGTCATAAGGCTGGTCCCGAACAACGGCATGCCAGACTACAAGACGGGGCAGTTCCTGACCATAGGCGTCCCCATACCGACTGAAAAGAAGATAGTCAGGCGCGCCTATTCCATAGCGTCGCACCCGGAGAACCGCGAGTACTTCGAGTTCGTAATAAGGTGGGTCAGGAAGCCGCTGCCGGGCAGGGTGACCACGGAGCTGTTCTATGCAAACGTGGGCGACGAGGTCTGGCTCGGCGATCC
The DNA here is from genome assembly GCA_028820595.1 of Nitrososphaerota archaeon. GTDB lineage: Archaea > Thermoproteota > Nitrososphaeria > Nitrososphaerales > Nitrosopumilaceae > Nitrosopumilus. The sequence continues at coordinate 3,469 of JAPPIP010000104.1, forward strand.
GACGGGCGCGGCGCTCCAGATAAGCGAGACGCTCCCCGGCGGCCAAGAGGACAACAGGCGCATCATATGCGTCGGAGGGGGCACCGGAATAGCCCCGTTCATAGCGTTTGCAAAGCACTTCCACGACACCAACGACCGCCGCGAGGTCGTGGTGCTGCACGGGGCAAGCTACGTGGACGAGCTGAGCTACAAGCGGCTGCTGACGGGCCTCGAGGAGGAGAGCGAGAAGAGGGGCAGGGACAAGTGGAACTTTAGGTACAAGGCCGCCATATCAAGGCCGAAGGAGTTCTTCAACAGGTCGTGGAACGGCCACGCGGGAAGGGTCGAGTCCTTCTTCGTGGCGAACAAAAAGACGGGCCTCTCGCCGGTCGAGGAGATGGTCGGCGAGCAGATCACGCCGGAGAACACCATGATCTACATCTGCGGCTACCAGGGGACCATAGACGGCGTGATCGACGCAGTTGGCAGCAAGGGCTTTGTGACGGAGCACGACAAGAACCCCGACGGCAGCTACAGCATAAAGTACGAGTCGTACGGGTGACCCCGGCGCCGCGGGGGGCGGCACGGAATACAGGATTTTTATAATCAGTATAATCAGGGCGGGCATGGTAAAGCTGGCCTGCAGGGACTATGGTTTTGAGTGCGACTACGTAGCGGAGGGCGAGGAAGGCGAGGTGGTCGACAGCTTTAGGGACCACATGGAGACTGAACACGGCATAGAATACTCTAGGGAGGCCATACTGCAGTTTGTCATGCGCAAGCAGGGGCCGTGACCGCATCAGTCCAGATGGCTCATCTGGACAGACATGATGGGCAGCTCCTTTGCAATGATCTTCTCGACTGCCGGAACCAGGCTCTCGTGGGCCCTTGCGTTCTCCAGGTACATCTCGTATACCTGGTCCCTGAACATCAGCTTGACGCCGGGAAACGCCGTCATCCCCTCGTCGACCGTGCGCGGGTCGGACAAGTCCATTATCAGGGTCCCCTTCTTCTTGTCCTCCATCACCAGCCTGACGCGCTCGTGCGTGATCAGGAAATAGTCAGAAGTGGTGGCCACCAGGACTATGTCGTACTTGCCAAACCCGGACAGGGCGGCCTCAAACTCCACCGGCGTCCCGCCGCCCAGCGCCTTTGCAAACCCGGCCCCCCTCTCAAGGGTGCGGCTCGTCACGTCAAAGCCCACTCCGGCCTTTATGAGCGCCTTTGCAAGCATGGCAGCAGGCTCCCCGGTCCCGATGAGCAGCACCTTCTTCTTGGGGTCCACGCCGACCTTTTCCTCGACCATCTTGACTGCCACGTCCCCAAGCGAGGTTACGTCGTCGCCTATCTCGGTGGTGTCCCGTATGCGGGTGGCTATCCTGATGACGGACGCGAACAGCGTGTCAAGCAGGCGGCCCGACAGCCCCTCGTCCTTGGCCCTTGACGCGGCCTGCACTATCTCGTCGTATATCTCCGGCTTGCCCACCACGATGGAGTCAAGCCCGGTGGCAAGCCTCAGCAGGTTCCGGTAGACGTCCTCGCCCTTGTACACCTCGAGGGTCTGGTCTATGTGGTCTATGTCGATCTGATCCAGGGTCGAGAGCGATATCCAGACCTCCTTTATGCGGTTGAGGATGAGCCCCTTGCTGTCTGCGCGCCGCAGGTCCAACTGGTCGGAGCGCTCCATGTGGCTGACCAGGAACACCTCCACTCGGCTTGCAGTCTGCACTATGACGCACTCCCCGACGCCGGGGATCTTTTTGAACTCCTCTGCGGCCGCGTCCACGTCGTCAAACATGAACTTTGCAAGCGTGTGCATGGGAACGTTTCTGAACGTGACCCTGGCGTTTACAATGTCAGAGTCAACGCTGCATTTGTCAGACATGTCTCAATCACGCCACCTTTGAGCGGCCGCCCCTTGCGGTCCTAAATACGTTCATTCCAAGATAAAAGTTCTCATGAAGCGACTCGAGGTATTTTATGTTGGCCTTTACGCGTTCCATTTCCCCGGCCACGGATTCCGCGTCCTTGACCTGCTTTAGCTTCCTGAGCTTTGAGCGCAGCTCCTCCAGGTAGGACGAGACCCCACGCTCGTAGTTTGAGACCCCCTCGAACTCGGGGCTCAGGACGTGCTCCGGCACGTACTCTGGGGTCTGGTCCTGCGGGGTCTCGGCGTGCCGCGTCAGCGACTCCTGCTGCTGCGGGGTCAGGATGGGGCGCGGGAACCTGTCTTTCTTGTCAAGGAAGAATTCTGGTTCGCCCATGTCGCGGCGGAAGATCTCCTCGGATTGCCTCTTGAAGGTGTGGGCGGACTTTTTGTCAACGTCGGCCTTTACCTGCTCGGCGATGGCCTTGTACTCTGCCTCCGCGGCCTCCTCAGCGGCCTTTTTTGCCGCGGCCGCCCTCTCTACGGCCTGTTTTGCGTCAAGCTCGGCCTGCTCAGCCGCCTTTATGGCGGCCCTAGCCTTTTCCATGGCCGCGTGCGCGTTTGCATCCTTGTCCTCGGCAGGCTCCTCTTCCTTTTTGTCGTCTGCCTTTTTTGCAGGTGTGGGCTTGGCTGCTGCAGCAGGCTTGGCGCTGCTCTTAGCTGCTGGTTTGGCGGCGTCGGCAGCGGCGGGCGCGGCAGTACCGGCTGCGTCAGCCTCCTTTTTTGAGTCGGGCGCTGCGGTATCAGGTGAATCCTTTGCCTCGGACAATAAGAGGGGCATCCAACTGCCAGAATTTTAAGATTAGCTCAGGCGGGAGGAGGTAGGGTGTCCCACCGGCGTGACGTCGGACTTGCGTGCTGTCAGATGGCGTTTGCCGGATTGTCGTTGTCATCCGCCCGATCTGGCGGCGGCGCCGCTTCTTTGGCAGGATACAACTCGTGAATCTCACCGCAGTAAGCCGCGCCCACTCCGCCGAGGCCGTCAGGGGTTCTGTACCCGGTGCGCTAGCGGCCCAGGCGGCGCAGTCAATCCGCCTTGCACGCATCGGGCTCTTCTACGACGTGTATCCGGTGCACCTGTGCAGCGTCAAGAACAGGTGGGCATGCCGCGTTCGACTGCATTTCCCCTCTGGCGCGTGAAGGGCACCTGTTTTACCAAGGCCTCGCTCCACGCCTTTTGGCAGTCGGGGTCACGCATCGGGTTCGAGCCGTGTAAGAATGAATGGCAGGTCAGAATCACGTCGGCAGAGCTATAGTCAATTATGAAACCAGAAACTCAAACGACAGCGCCTGCTGGCCGAATCCCAGATGCCGGTAAAAATCATGCGAGTCCTTGCGCTGGTTCCCCGACTCCAGTCTGATGCGGTGGCATCCTCGCGTGGCGGCAATCCTCATGCACTCCCTGGCCAGGGCCCTGCCAATGCCCCTGCCGCGGCAATCAGCACGGACAACTAATTCTGGAATGTACATCTCCGGCCCTGCGTGGTTGCATCGGACAAGAAACATGATGGATGCTAGCCCCACGACTGCATGGTCGGACTCGGCCACGAGCAGCCCCTTGTCGGCATCCGCGATGTATCCAGATATGACTCTCTTGAACGTGTCCTCCTCCTGTTTGTCGGCAGGCCTGGGCCGTCCAAGCTCGTACAGCAGATCGAGTACGAATGGCACGTCGCCGTGGACGGCATCCCGGATTGAGGCCATGTACCCATGACACAGTCGTCTTTTTTAAGACTTGAAAGGGCGGAAGCATTCAGGAGTGATCGATGTTGCGCGCCAAGCGCAGCAGACGCTATGCAGAGTTAGATGGCGCCCTCGGCGGGATTTGAACACGCGTCTCAGCCGTGACAGGGCCGAATTCTAGACCTGGCTATACTACAAGGGCACGGATCTGACTACAAGACGGGCTAGATTAAAAGTTTGCTCAGGTATGGACGCTGTCCAATCCGGCATGATTTTGCCCAAATAATATGTTCATTATGAGCGCG
>JAPPIP010000066.1 GCA_028820595.1 Nitrososphaerota archaeon
TTTTCTATTCATACGTGTGCGTTTTTAATTTGATCTATAAATGTATCTGATCATCAATAGAAACGAAAAAACATAGTAAGAGCGCCATATGCCCAACTGTCTGACTCGTTGACTATGCGCAGAAGATGCAACAGCGCATGATGTACACGGTTATACACGAAGTTTGTGTGAATCTATAGAATCACACTCGTCTGTCAACCGTTATCGCACAAACTCTCATCAGTCCATTTTGTAAATCCAGTATTGCCCTGTGATCGTTCACGCGCAGTCTGTGTAATGGTGCTTCTGATAGGCGCATCGTAGACGCGTATGGATCCAGTTTTGCAATCTCGTCGATACGATCTATTATACGGGTTGCCATTTTTTTGTCACTTTTGGCTATTCTCGTCAGACTATTTTCAGCTTGTTTGGTATAAATGACATCCCACGTCAATGCGTCACAATCCTAATTTTTTCTTCAGATCCGCACCAGATGTGGTTCTACCCATACGAATGTCCTGCACCCCCTGTTCTACTGCTTTCAGCTCGTCGTCATTCAAGTGTCGATCCATGTCATAGATTACTATCATTCTTTTTATGACATCTTCCAATGACTCCCGTGGGTGATTCTTTCTATCTGAAATTAGCGCTTTTGTCTCGGCGTCGATCCTCATAGTGGTTGCAGTCATGTTATGTATATTCATGTATATGACAGTATATAAGATTGTGCGGAGCGGAGGTTATAACATCTTGTGACCTGAGACGTGCTGTAAAGTCAGTGACCTGCAAGGAACAAGAATAGTCGGGCGACTACCTTTGTCTCGGTCATCGCCTGTATGAGCGTCTCCCATCTGCCTACTTTCATAATACCTTAATAGATGGACAAACCAACAAGTGATATGGGAAGCAATGCAATACATAGTAAGTCTAAAAAGCTTCGCGTCTTGGATGGTGTCCCATCGATAGATACGGCCAATGCACCCGGGAGAACTATCAAGAATATAGTGTATACTTCTTGCTCTCTAAAACCAAACCCGTTTATTGTACGGCGTCCTGCAGATGCCCGTCGTTTGTGACTGACTCTTCTGCATTTCCTGCATGCATGTTTAACGCTCTGACTTGTTCTTCTAATTTTGCTACCGATTCTTTCTCCTGATCAGTTTTTTGATCATAAATCTTTTTGAGCATGTCCATCTTATCCTCTGGTAACTTGACGGTACTGTTATTGTGTATGATGTACATGTCCGTTTCCTCGCCAACTCCCTGAGCCTTCTCACTTCTTCGTTTTGCCTCATATGTCATAGCCGCTACATGGTCTGTGTCAAGTTCAGGATCGTAATCGTTTGCTATGAATGTGGATATAGAATGTAGGTCTCCTGATCCTATTGCACAATGTCCAATCGCATCATACGATTCCAGTCTTCCAGGATTGTCAATTCTGTATATGTGTCCTCCAAGTCTATCCACACCCGCGATCAAGATTGACACATTATAATTATACTGTTGCATAGCCTGCGCAATGTTTGCCACCATTTCCGGCGCAAGAGATCTGTTTGCTTGATAAAAACCCTGAAGATTCAGGCCTATCGTTGCCAAAATATCTTGCTCTAATTTCGCGTTTCTTGCATTAACGTATGCCATTCTTGCCATTTCAGCTATCTGCTGTATACTTTCACATGTTTCTGTCGATCTTCCTGCCTTCATAATTTCTTCATGAATGGGGGCTAACCCTAACGCGTTTCCAGCTGTTGATGCTACACAATTGTTGGCTATACTTACAGTCTTTGGCATATTCTGCTCGAACTCTGTACTTGGCAGACTCAGTGTGACCATTCTATCAGAACTGACTATAACAGAGTCGCGGCCAGCTATAGCTGCAATACAGATAGTCATTTAGATTCTAGCCTCTTTAATCATCCTATTTAACAACAACATAGTACGGCACAGTACCGTATATATGCATTATGAATAATTGTACCGGTTCATTGACAGCAAGTCGTAAACAAGCTGTACTTTAAAGTCTAAGCGTACGCTTGACAAACTTCGTCCAATTTGACAGGTCACCATATTTACAGCCGTCTTCAGTCACGAATATACAGCTCCCGTCGGGCATAACCTGTTTATAGAATTTATAACGAACTCGTGCGGGGCACGGTATTATGGACTCGACGCCACCACCTGCCGCATCACAGCCACCACCGTCACCATCATCAGCGCGCCCAGTGCGGCAGCCCTCCGCCGACCAGTCCCAGGTACTCGACTCGGACTTTGTGTACGTGGACGGGAAGGGGAACATGATGAAGAGCAGGACGGAGCTTGCCGTGTCCCAGATGCTGGACTTTCTCGGCATCGCGTACGAGTACGGGCATACCGTGGACCTGGGCGACGGCAAGGGCCCGACGGTACGGATCGACTTTAAGACCGACAGGGGACTCATAGAGGTGATAGACGGAGAGGACGATCTTGCCAAGTATGAGATGGTGAGATCCCACCCCTCGGTTGCGTCGTCTGGCACGCGGATCATGGCAATAGGGGGGGCCAGGAACGTGGCCCGCATAAGCGAGATTGGCGACGTCATATGCTATGACAACAAGGCGCCCCAGACGGGCTCCATATTCCTGGAGGATCCCTCGTTTGCGTTTGACTATGCCCACATACTGCCCCTCGTCGAAAAGTGCTCAATACTGCACGGCCACACGTCGTCGGTAATGGTCGAGCTGGTCGGGCAGATGAAGGACAACCTGCTGGTCGACTTTGGGGTGGCAAAGGAGATCATAAGGGAGGTGGTGTCCGTGTTTGACCACAAGTTCTTCATAAACGAGAGGTACGTGGCGGGGCAGGACGACGCCCACTATACGATAAGGTTCGACGGCCCGAGGGGCAGGTTCGACCTGCAGGTGCCAAAGGACACGACGTACCTGCTAAGCGGCGAGGCAACCGTGGAGAACCTGGCGACGGAGCTGATCAGGCTGCTTGCGCCAAGGATGCCGCCAAACGTGGAGGCAGTCGGCGTCTACATATACGAGGGGTACAACAAAGGCTCCCACATCATAACAAAGATCAGGGACATTGCGCAATGAGCGGCGGTAGTGACGGTGACGGGGGCGATGGCAGGAGGGCCCCCGCAATAACAGAAAAGGCCTGGAACCCCGGGCTTGAGTCTGAGATACGAAGAAAGTGGCAGCAAGAAGACACCTACAGGTTCACCATGCAGGAGAAAGGCCGCAACTATACTATTGACACGCCGCCCCCGTACCCGTCGGGCAGGCCCTGGCACATCGGGGCCGCGGCCCACTATTCGCAGATAGACATGATAGCCCGCACCGCCCGCATGTCGGGAAAAAACGTCTACTTTCCCATAGGGATAGACAGGAACGGGCTGCCAGTCGAGATATACACGGAGAAAAAGCACAACATCAGGATGCGGGAGACTGACCGCACCGAATTCCTAGAGATGTGCAGCGACTCGCTTGACGAGCTGGAGTCCGAGATGGTCCAGATAATGGACGGGCTGGGGCTCAGCGGCGACACGTCGGCCAGGTACCGCACCGACACGCCCCAGTACAGGGCGCTCACGCAGGCCACGTTCATCAAAATGTGGCGCAACGGGGACGTCTACCTGGCAAACAGGCCCAACAACTACGACTGGGTGTCCGGCACCACCATAGCGGACGCGGAGATCGCGTACGTCGAGATGCCCGCAAAGCTCGTACACATGAGGTTCAAGCTCGAGGCCCCGCGGGAGGGCGGCAAGGACCACATCATAGTCGCGAGCACCAGGCCCGAGCTGCTGTGCGCCTGCAGGGCCGTGATAGTGAACGCCGACGACGAGAGGTACTCGGGGTGCGCGGGCCGGACCGTTACGGTGCCCGTTACGAACCAGAAGGTGCCCATACTGGAGCACCACTCGGCAAGGGCCGAGTTCGGGTCGGGCGCCGTGATGGTGTGCAGCTATGGTGACCAGAACGACGTGGCGCTGTTCCGGGAGCTGGGGCTCGAGGAGGTGGCCGCCATCGGCCTCGACGGCCGCATGGCCGATGCCGCGGGCCCCTACGCGGGCCTCAGGCCAAAGCAGGCGAGGGCCAAGATAATCGAGGACATGCAAGAGTCCGGAGACATCATCAGCAGGGTGGAGGAGATCACGCACCGCACCCCGGTGGCGGAGAGGAGCAGGAACCCCATAGAGATAATCCCGATGGAGGAGTACTACGTGAAGCAGATGGACTACACGGACAGGATCAGGGAGATGGCAGAGGAGATAACCTTCCATCCCCCCATGCACAAGCAGGTCCTGTTCAACTGGCTCGAGTCCATAAGCATGGACTGGCCCATATCGAGGCGCCGCTACTACGGCACCGAGATTCCTGCATGGCGCTGCCAAAAGTGCGGCGACACGTACGTGCCGGAGCCCGGAAGGTACTACAGGCCTTGGACTGAGGAGTGTCCCGCCCGGGAGTGCCCCAAGTGCGGGGCGTCGGACTTTGCAGGAGAGGAGCGCACGTTTGACACGTGGATGGACTCGAGCATATCGCCGCTGTTCATATGCGGGTACGCGGGCGGCGGGGCGGACGGTGAGGTAGCCGACGGGGCTAACGACAGGTTCGAGAGGCTGTATCCGGCCTCCATCAGGCCCCAGGCAAAGGATATCGTCAGGACCTGGCTGTACTATACGCTGCTGCGGTGCGACAAGATGACCGGCACGGCGCCCTGGTCGGAGGCGTGGATAATGGGGTACGGGCTTGACGAGCACGGGCTGAAGATGAGCAAGAGCAAGGGCAACGCGATAGACCCTCTCCCGGTGATAGAGAGGCTCGGGGCCGACACGTTCCGGTTCTGGAACGCAAGCGAGGTGAACCACGGGTACGACTTTAGGTGCAGCGAGCAGAAGATAGAGTCGGCAAAAAAGTTCCTCAGCAAGTTGTGGAACGTCTCCCGGTTCCTGTCATCATTCGAGGTTCCGGACGGCGGAGGGGACGAGGGCGCAGACCTGCTGGTGCAGGACAAGCCGGCGCGCGGCAGCCTGCAGGACGCGGACCGGTGGATACTCGGGGAGCTTGACGCGCTGGTAGAGCGGTGCCGCAGGGGGTATTCGGAGTACAACTTTTTCACCCCCGCCATCGCGGTCAGGGAGTTTACGTGGAACGTGTTTGCCGCGCACTATATCGAGATGGTGAAGGGGAGGGCGTACGGGATGGGCTTCTCCGAGGGGGAGCGGCGGGCGGCCGTGCGGACGCTCCATGCCGTGCTGCACGCCGTACTGAGGCTGCTTGCCCCCATCACGCCGTTCATCACGGAGTATTTGTGGCAGAGGATGTACGCCGCGCCCGGCGGCAAGAGCATACATCTCGAAATGTTGCCCGGCCGCGCGCCCGCACCGGACAGCGGCCCCGACACGGGCAGCCCCGACGGCGGTGACGACGCCACCACCAGGGCGATAACAGAGTTCAACTCCATGGTGTGGAACAGGAAAAAGTCCGAGAACCTGTCGCTAAAGGACGGGATTGCACTGGAGATTCCGGACGCCCTAAAGCCGTTTGAGAGGGACCTGAGGGCGATGCACAACATAACAAACAGTGGCTAGCCGCGCATCTTGCGCCGCACCGCGTCCACAAAGTACTGGTGTATAGCAAGGTCGCCGGACAGCTCCGGGTGGAACGCCGTGCCGATTATGTCGCCCTTGCGGACCGCTACTATTCTGCGCCGCGGGGAGCCGCCGGCATCTGTGGCTGCATCATCGCCACCACTACTGTCGCCCGCGCCAGGCGGCAGCTCGCAGAGCGCCTCCACGCCAGGCCCAGTTCCGCATACGACGGGGGCCCGGATAAAGACGCCCTTGAAGTTTGATATCGCAAGCGGCCTGATGTCCAGCTTGGTCTCAAAGGACTGGCGCTGGCGCCCAAAGGCGTTGCGCTGCACCTCGACGTCAAGCACTCCCAGAAGCTGCTGCCCGTCGAGCCTTCCGACCGTCCGGTCGTCGGCTGACCTTGCAAGCAGGATCAGCCCCGCGCATATGCCCAGGATCGGCATGCCGTCGTCGTTGACCCTTGTTCGTATGGCGTCGAGCACGCCGCCTGCAGCGGAGAGCCTGCCGATTGCGGTGCTCTCGCCTCCTGGAATCACGAGCCCGTCCAGCCTTGATATCTCGCCGGCGGTCTTTACCTGCAGCACGGCGTCGTCCTCAAAGCCGCGCGGCGCCTTTAGCGCGCTTGATACGGCGGCCACGTTCTCTGCCACGTCGCCCTGTACGGCCAGCACCCCTATGCGGACGCCTTTTCTGCCGCCACCGTCGCTCATGCCGTCGACCCCCTCTCCTGCATGCGCAAGTCAAGCGTCTTTACGTCCAGTCCCAGCATGGACTGCCTCTCGTCGATCATCTTCTGCGCCTCGCATACCACGTCGGGATCGTCCCAGTACGTGGTCGCCATGACTATGGACCGCGCCCGCTCGGCCGCGTCGTCGGAGCTGAATATGCCGGACCCGACGAATATCCCGTCGCATCCCAGCGACATCAGGTACGCCGCGTCCGCGGGAGTGGCGATGCCGCCGGCCGCAAAGTTTACGACCGGCAGCCTTCCCAGCTTTGCAGTCTGGTCCAGCATGTCGTACGAGACGCGAAACTCCCTGGCCAGCCTTATCATGTCCTGTTTATCCCCCGAGTCCCTGACCGCCCTTATGACACGCATCTCGTCGTTGAGCTTTTTGATGTGCGTGACAGCCTCGGCCACGTTGCCTGTCCCCGGCTCGCCCTTTGTGCGTATCATGGCCGCGCCCTCTTCTATGCGCCTGAGGGCCTCGGCAAGCGATCGCGCCCCGTTTACAAACGGCGTGGTAAAGTCCCACTTCCATATGTGGTGGGACTCGTCGGCGGGAGTGAGCACCTCTGACTCGTCGACCATGTCGACGTTGCAGGATGCCAGCACCCGGGCCTCGGCCACGTGCCCTATCCTGCACTTTGCCATCACGGGTATCGTAACGGAGTCCATGATCTCCTCTATGATCTTGATGCTCGCCGTGCGGGCGACCCCGCCTGCGCGCCTGACGTCGGAGGGCAGCTTGTCGAGCACCATGACCGACACGGCGCCCGCCTCCTCCGCGATTCTGGCCTGCTCCGTGTTGGTCACGTCCATGACGACCCCGTTCTTGAGCATGTGCGCGAACCCGCGCTTCAGCCTGGCGGTGCCACGCATGGAATCTGCAGATCCGGACCTGTCGCGTACGACACCGGCCGCGTCACCGCGCTGTCCTGACAGTGATATCATACGTGGATCGACGCCTCAGGCTATTTTATCTATTGCCCCCGGTTCGGCGCTGTCCACCCTTTCACCGTCGAGATCGCGAAAAGCTTAAAGATCATTAT
>JAPPIP010000102.1:0-48392 GCA_028820595.1 Nitrososphaerota archaeon
TATGATCATATATAGGCACATGCTAAAGGAGGAACTACTTACCGGACAAGGCAGGGCGGCGGCCGGCAACAGGGCCTGCCGGCGATGCAAAATCCGCCAAGGCCAATCGGCAGGCTTTTACCTCCGTGCGCCGGATACCGCACAGCCTTGAGCCGCGCAAAGACTGCACTTGCCGTGATAGTGGCACTGCTGGTGGCAGGCTTGGTTGTGGGGGCGCTCGTACCGGAAGGGGAGACGGAACCCGGCATTGGCGCGCCCCGGGACGGCGGAGGGGATGAGATCTTTCACGTCAGACTGGCAGAGCCCGGTATGTACTCGGGCGGTGTGTACACCGGCTCGTTTGAGGCGCCCGGCGGCCAGTACGCGTTTGACTTTGTGCCAAACGGGAGCAGCCCCGAGATCCTCTCCATTACGCTGGAGGGCGGCGGAGGCGATCCCGAGTACCGCGAGGACTTTGTGCTGGAGGGAACCAAGCATGAGGCGCTTCTTGGAGAGTACTATACGTGGGAGTATCTGGGACAAAAGGACGTAGCCATGCAGGACGGCGGCACGGTCTCCATTACGATAGACCCCCACGGCGACACACTGGGCTCTGTGTCCGTATACCTGTATGAGAATTAAGGGGTGGCGCAACCCCTCTGCTACAGAACAATGAGAGATTTCCTCTCCGTTCGGGAAACCAAGTCCCTTGGCCATTTCGTTCTGCGGGGTTACGCGCCGTCAGTCGATAGAACTTGCATCCATCGGCATCAATCTAACTACTAAATCTAGGTATTTAACATTTTTTCCACCATCTCATATTTTTTAGGGCTGTTTTTAGAAAAAATTGCATCATTTCTGCAGCATGCCAACGTGGCGGCAGGGATGGATCTCAGGGGCCTGAATGAGGCCGTTCACCCGGGGGCGCCACACGTGAATTCCGGAACTCCGATGCCCGCCAAGACGGATCTAGGCAGCCGGCCTGAAAGGGGTGTGGAACGGCCGCGCCCGGGCCTGCGAGGTCCCCGCACTCCGACATTTATTACGGCAGGGCCATGCCAAGTCGCATGATGAACAGAAAGGCAAAGGCCAAGCTGATCATACTCTTGGGAATCATATGGGTAATCATAACCCTGCCGCTGCCCTGGATCGTAAACAACCCGGAGGTCTCCGAGTCACAGTTCAATACCATACTTGGCATCGTGGGCGTCATGTCGATACCGTTCGTCGTCCTGGGCGTGGTCTGGACGCTAAAGCCGGAGCTGACGACATGAGCCGGCCTGTGCTGGCGCCGGATCCGCCGCCGATAAAAGATGCGGCCCCAGAGCTCGGCGCCGCGCTCGAGGCAGTAACCAGTGCGGGCGCCGTGGTCCTCGACATATACCACAAGAACGCCGGCGGCTCCGAGGAGAAGGAGGACGGCTCGCCTGTCACGGAGGCCGATCTTGCAAGCCACAGAATACTGACAGAGCTGCTGTCAAAGACGGGGCACGCGATACTGTCCGAGGAAGACGCGGACCAGTGGATCCTGCGCGCGGACAGAACGGGATCAGAGACGGTGTGGATAGTGGACCCGCTCGACGGCACGTCCGACTTTATAGACAGGACCGGCGAGTTTACCATAATGGTGGCGCTCATAAAAGAAAAGAAGCCCGTACTGGGTGTCATACTGCGGCCCACCGACAACACCATATTTGTCGCGCAGAAAGGCCTGGGCGCGTTCTGCCATGACGCGGAGGGCTGGAGGAGGATCGCGGTGACGGACACGGCCGCGCTGTCTGAGTGCAGGATGGTCGGCTCAAGGCACCACCTCACGGACCAAGAAAGGGGGTTCATAGCCGGGCTCGGGGTAAAGGAGTTTGTGAGTATAGGAAGCTCCCTCAAGGTCGGGATGATAAGCTCCGGCCAGGCCGAGGCGTACATTACGACCACCGACAGGATAAAGGAGTGGGACACGGCCGCGTCGTACTGCATCATAACGGAGGCAGGTGGAACGATGACCGACGTGCGCGGGCGCGACCTCACGTACAACAACGAGGACATCCACCACAGGCACGGTGTCTTGGCCACAAACGGCGCCGTGCACGGGCGCATAGTCAGCGAGTTTGCGCTGCTATCAGATCAGGCCCCGGCCGCGGAGAAATGACTTTACCTTTTGCGCGCTGTCCTCCAGCGGCTCGTCCTCCGTGTCGACTATGAGATCCGCGTTCTCGGGAGCCTCGTACGGGTCGTCTATCCCCGTAAACCCCTTGATCTCGCCCCTGCGGGCCTTGGCGTACATCCCCTTGACGTCTCGCTCCTCGCACTTTGCAAGGGAGCACCTGACATAGCACTCGGCAAACTGGTCGCCAGAGCCCACTATGCTCCGGGCGTTCTCCCTGTTCTCCGCGTAAGGGGAGACCAGCGATACCACGCTGGGAACCCCGTGCCTTAGCAGCATCTTGGCAAGGTGCGCGACCTTTTTGTTGTGCTCGTCGCGCCCCTCCTTTGAAAAGTCCTTGGGGGACAGCCACTCCCTCAGCTCGTCGCCGTCGAGCATCGCCAGGTTTGGGATGTCCCTTTGGAGATCCTTCACTATGGTGGTCTTGCCGGAGCACGGCAGCCCCGTCATCCACAGCACGAACGGCCTTGCCATGACGCAGTGGCACAGGGCCGGCCTTAAAGAGCTTGCCGCGACTGGCAGGGCCGGCGCGCAGCCGGGGCGGGCGCGGGCGTCAGGCCGCCCAGGGCTGCGACTCGAGATGGTCTATGTCGCCCATCAGATCGTCGAGCTTCTTGGACGTGGCCACTACGGAGCGGAACTGCTCGTACATCTCGAACTCCTCCTCCTTTGAGAGTATCTCCGCCTCGGCCCTGTCAAAAAAGTCCTCCTCCTTTGAGAGGTGGTCGGATATGTATACGGAGTACGCCCTCATGTACCGGGCAATGGGCTCGCGCGCGTTCAGGTCGCTCCCCTCCTCTTTCCAGCGCCGCATGTACCGCCGCAGCTGCACCGCGACGCGCCTGGAGAACTCGTGCTCTACCAGCAGCACGTGGATCTCGCGCCTCAGGTGGTCGTAGCTTGCGACGCACGGAAAGTACGAGTCCTCCTCCCGGGAGTAGTGCACGGCGTCAAGAAACTCCTCCATTACGCGCGCGATCTTTTCAACGTCGCCGAAAGGGACGCTCCTGCCGTCGTATAGCGCGGTATAGCACTTTGTGACTATGCTGTCGAACCTGCGCACCTGTATGTGGTCACGCCGCAGCTCCTCCGTCGCGCTCAACGTCACGCGGGGCGCAGGCGGGGCTTAATAATGATCGGGCGGCGCGCCTATGCCGCGCCGCGCGCGTCAAGACGGTAAAGAAAAACTCGGGTAACTGGGTCAGAGGTCAAGTGAGTCCTTGAGCCCCTTGTACCTGTTCCGTATGGTAACCTCTGTCACGTTTGCCGACTCTGCTATGTCGCGCTGGGTCTTGTCCTCCCCGTTCTTGACGCACGACAGGTACAGCGCCGCGGCCGCAAGCCCCATCGGATCCTTTCCGGCGGAGACCTCGTTCTCCTGCGCCTTTTTGAGGACCTTTATTGCGTACCTCTTCGTCTTCTCCTCTATCCCGATCCTGCTTGCGATCCTTGCAATGCACTGGATCGAGTCCGTGACGGGCATCCTCAGGTCGAGCTCCTTGACAAGCAGCCGGTAGCACCTCGCGATGTCCTTGCGCTTGATGTTGGCGGCCTGCTCCACGTCCTTGAGGTTCCGCGGCGTGGCGGTCTCTCTGCACGCCGCGTACAGGGCGGACGCCATCAGGGCCGATATGGAACGGCCCCGTACAAGCCCCTTGTCGAGCGCCTTTCTGTATATGTAGGCGGCCTTCTCGATCACGGGATCCGAGATTGCCATCTTGTCCTTTAGGCGGTTGAGCTCGCTGAACGCCTGCCTGAAGTTGCGATCAACCGGCTCGTGCACCTGGCTGCGGCTGTCCCACGTACGGAGCCGCTCTATGGTGCTCTTCATGGTCGCGGCAAGCGGGCGCCCGGAGGCGTCCTTGTTCAGAGGATTGATGATGGTCGCAAGCCCCATGTCATGCATTGTCAGCGAGGTCGGGGCCCCGGCCCTTGCACGATCGCCGTGCTCGTCCTGGGCAAACGAGCGCCACTCAGGGCCAGACTCCTGCAGCTTTTCAGATACCACGTAGCCGCAGGCGGAGCAGAACATCTCTCCAGACTCGTTGTCGGTGACCATGACGCCCCTACACCTGTTACACAGGTCTTTTGATACACTTACCATGGCTATTAACCTCAAAAAGTGGTCTTTATTAATCATGAACTCATTCGGGGTACGGCGGGCGCCGCATGCACGCACACGCCAAGGCGCCCGTGCGTCCGCAGCCACGGGGGGGGGGATCTGCAGGCAGTGTATTATTATCAAACCGCCACCACAAGGAGGCATGAGTGATCGGTTGCCGTCGCGGTGCGGGAGCGGGGGTGCACAAGGGACGCTGTGGTCACCACCACCACCACCACCGTCACCACCACGATCACTGTCGTCATTGCCGCCGCCTCCAGTGCTGGCACTCGTGGTAATGGCAGTGGCCGTCGCATATGCAGGGGCGTCCGTGCAGCACGCGGCGCACGCAGAGGTGGGATCCCTCGTGGACGCGCACTCCGTGGAGGGCGGAATAAACATAGAGATAACATATCCTGACGGCCTAGTTGCGGGAAGGGAGGGGACCGTCTCCATCCTCGTCAAGAACAACGGCTGGGAGGACAAGCAGGACATCTCCTTTGAGGTATCGCTGTCCGACGATAGGGCGGTCGGCGCCGACCCCCCGGACGTCCTGGCCATAGGGCGGCTGGCCGAGGGCGGCTCGTACGGCGAGAGCATAGCCATATCCGCGGCCGGCGACGCGGGCCCCGGCACGCACTACCTGAACCTGCGTTACACTCACGTCCTGGTTGCAAACAACGAGGAGCCCCAGGCGCCGTTCTTTTACGACATGGCGGTCCCGATCAGGATAAAGGCGGACGCGAGCGTCAGCATCCGCACGCAGATGCCAGAGTCGATATTCGGCAACGCCGAGTTCCCAATTACGGTCGAGGTTTTATCAAACGACATTGATCTCAGGGACGTGCGGATCAGGATAATCCCGCCGTCGGACATCGAGTTCCGGGGCGAGACACTGCACGCGTTCTCAAAGATAGAGAGGGGGGTGCCCGTCAGCATAACCTCGAGAATAGTCACGCCAGCAGATGAGGTACCCACAGAGTACAAGCTGCCGTTTGAGATCACGGTCCAGTACGTGGACGACGTGGGGGAGGCGCAGTCCGACGCGCAGACCGTGTCGACCGTGCTGCGGCCCAGGATGTTCATGGAGCTTACCGCCGAGTGGGGCATATGGCTGGGAAGTGTATTCATCGCGCCCTACGTGAGCATAGGCACGATAGCGGGGATCCCCGCGGGCGCGGTCATCTCAATCCTGCTAAAGCGAAGGTTCGGCGGGGACGGGAGGCGCAAGGGGTAACAGGGCCGGGCGCGGCCGTCACTTGCCGGCGCCGTCCGGCTCCGGCGCCCCGCCGTCGCGCCTTGCGCGTATGGCATCCGTATACCTCCGGCTGTACTCGTTGAAGAGGCGTATCTTGTCCTGGGCCAGCGCCATGGCGCCGGGCCTGCCGTTGACGGCGGAGTCTGCGTCCGCCTGTTCTGCAAGCAGCCGCCGGAGCTCCTCCGCGCCGGCGCCCGCAAGTCCCGCCAACAGCACCTCGAGCTCGGCGGCAAGCATGTCCCTGGTGTCCGGAACGGCGGGCGGCCGGGCGCCGATGATCTCCCTTGCCATTATGCGCCCGAACACCCTCCTGTCTAGATCCAGCAACGCATGGCCGCGGCGCAGAGGCCGTATAAAAGGCGCGGCGTCCCTTAACTACAATTTTATAGGTTTGAATTTTCCGCCCTGACAATGGTTCTCAACCTGAGGTGCGCAGACTATGGCTTTGAGTGCGGTTTTACCCTTAACGCCAAGGCGACCGCGGATACCATCCAAAAACTGAGGCATCATTTCGAGGAGGAGCACGGGATAGACTATACCACCGAGGCCGTGACCCAGATGGTGACCAACCGCGGGCACACGCTGGACTCCATAAGGCGCTAGGCCGTTCCCCGCTCGTCATCCGGCTTCTCCCGGACTAGGGAGATGGCCTTTGCGCGTCTTGCGCCCCGTCCCCGTTCCCCCGTCCCCGGCCTGCGGCGGCGGCGTTATCCACCTTGCCGGTGCCGCCGCACGAGGCGCACGCGTACCTGCGCGTCTTGCGGAACAGCATGCCCGTCTTGCGCTCTAGATATCCGTCCCCGCCGCACGAGGCGCACCGCACCGGCGGGCGGGCCCGGGGTCTGCTGCGGCGGCGTGTCGCTTGGCGGGCGGCCCTGCCCTTCTTGGACGGATCCTTGCGCGTATACTTGGCCGACTGCTTCCTGACGTGGCCGCTCTTGCGCTTCATGCCCGGCACCGCGCCTTGGGGGCCCGCTATGCTGTTGTACGCCCACACCACCATCTTGTACATCTCAATGTCGCCCGAAGGCCTGTCGGGGTGGTACCTCAGTATGCAGCTGCGGTACTTGGCCTTGATCGTCTCGGGGGGATCCAGCGGCGAGGCTCCAAGTACGTCATACGGGTCCGCATTCATGGCAGGCGATTCCGGTACGGCGGCAGTATATTCATGTCTTGGGTTGCCGCCGCCGCCGGTCCCCCGCCACGACCAGTCCTTTGGCAAGAGCGCGGGCTCGCATGCGGCGACCAGATCCGAAGGCTTGGGCGAACAGGCATGATATTTCAAAAAGTCCTGTGGGGCGCTCGTTGGCAGTACGCGAATAATAAAACTCCCGGCGCCCGCCGGTCTAGAATAGTTACCAGACCAGCGTCGACTTTTCAACTGCGGGTCTATGCCTTGCGCCAATGCCGCCCGTACGGGTACAGATCCGCCTTGTAGGTCACGGGTCGGATCTTGCAGGCAAAAAGGCACTCCAGATTTGGATACACCTCCTTATATAACGCAGGGCGTAAGGGTATGTATGGCCGCTATGCTGACACCAGACCAGCAGGTGGGCGTGGAGAGACGCGGGGGCGCCGTGCGCGGCGCCGCCGCGGGCCACGCGGGGCACGACATGGACGACCTGTACTGGCTGAACCCCGCTGTCGCCAGCGCTGCCATCACCGCGGCTGGCATACTTACGAGGCTGGAACTTGCAACGGACGCGCTTGACTCCGCGATTGCGTCCATAAGGGGGCAGATACGCGACATACGCGGGCGCAACAGGAGGCTGGCCCCCAGGTACGACCCCGGCAACGAGGTGCACGCCAAGTCGATGGGCCTGGAGCACGTGATGTCCGTCATGCTCGAGGCGCTGATCCGCGCGCGCCAGAGAATGGTGACGCCTGCCACGGCGCGCCAGATGCCCCGCACGCTGCTGCCTGCGCTGTATGTGGTGCGCACCGCACACATGCAGCTGTCCCAAGACGCGGCGCCCGGGTGCCAAGAAAGCCTGCACGACGCATCGGCCCACCTGGGCGGCATCATCCTCGACGCGGCCACGATATCAGGCTCCAACCTGAACCTTGGCCGGTCCAACGCGGAGGTCTCGGCAATATTCAGTCAAGCGAGGTTGACTGTCGACTCTAAGTTAAGAAAGCAGTACGACAAACTGGAGATGCCGGCAGCATGCAGGCGATACTGCTAGGCGGGGCACGGACTAACGGCGGCACGCTATGCAAAATGCATCCCCGTATCATCATATCTGCGTCCTGTCGTTCGGTATTACAGATTTGTGCGTTCTACCGGTGCGGCGGCGCAGGTGACGCTTGTAAGGCAGCTAGAAGTACTGCAAGGACGGGGGGATTCCTAGGGGAACGGGCGCGGCGGCCTAGTACGGAAAGCCGACCCGATAGCCATGCACTGCGCATGGCGGCCAAACAGGCAAAGAAAAAGAAGGGGTGGTGCGGAGGACTCAGTCTACCTTGACCGTCTTTCCGCGGTTTGCGCCTTCGGCCAAGCCGAAGGTGATCTGGAGAATGCCGTTGCGGTAGGATGCCTTGGCAGAGTTGGCGTTGACCTTGCGCTCAAGCGGGATCCGCACTTGGTACTTCTTGCCGCCCCCGCCCTCCGCGGAGACTGACACGTGTTTTCCCTCGACTGCGATCCTGATGTCGCGCTTCTCTACGCCGGGCATCTCGGTTATCATCTTGACAACCTTCTCCTTCTCGTCGACTATGGTGTCCACCAAGGGCTCCCTAGTCTCGGCTGCGCCCTCTGCGCCGGGCAGGTGGGCGGGTCGGCGCCCCACGATCCCGGCGTTTCCGTACTCGCGTACGACGGGGCGGCCGTCCGGCCCTGTAGTCACTACAAGGCCATAGTACCGCACGCCTGGGCTCTGGAGCCGGCCGGCACCCTCTCCGTGGTCTGTGCGGCACGAGCCCCCCTCGCAGGAGCCTCCCCCCATCCCAAAGAATGGATCGGAGAAGAACCTCTTCAGGAGCCTGTCCGCCTCGTTCTCGAAGAACATGTCATATTCACCTGTTTATGTAATGTATATTACATAATATAAGTATTATTCCAACCAAGGTATGATATTACAAAAGACTATTATAGCTTACAGGCTGTAATATAGCATGCGGACAGTCGGAGTCTCTGTTCCGGACGCCATAAGGGAGATCATAACAAGGAACCGCTCCGTATACGACTGCATGAGGATGGACCTGATCAACTATACGGCGCTGGCGGTGAGGATCCAGCCCGAGGTGGAGCGCATGCTCGGCGGCCCCGTCAACCTGAACACGATCGTGGTGGCCATCAAGAGGTACGCGGACCGGCTCTCGGTCCGGGAGGACGCAGCCAGGGGGGAGGAGTCCGTGCTGAAGAACGCAAGGGTGGTGCTGACTGACGGGATGATGGACATCAGGTTTTCAGCAGAGGAGTTTGACAGGCTGGGCGGGGCGCCCGAGATGCTTGCAAAGTTTGCAAAGATGGGCGGCAACTACGAGTTTTTCAGGCTGTCGGACTCGTTTAGGTTCCTTGCCGAGGACATGGAGGACGTAAGGGAGATGTTCAGGGGCATGCTCAGGAAGGAGTCAACGGCCGGGGGCCGGGGAGACTACGAGGAGGAAGATAGGATGTTCAGCACGGGCTTGGCCAAGATCAGGATCGTGCCGCCCTCCGCCGCGCGGGCCGGAAGCGGCCCGTCTGACATTGTGTCCCACGTGGCCGAGATACTGCATGCGGCGGGAATAGAGATCGTCAACGCGTATTTCGGCCAGGACGGCATCACGGTCGTGCTGAGAGAGAAGGATGCAGCGCGCGCGTACGAGGTTCTGCGCGCCGGCGCGTCCCGGGCGAGAATATAGATTCACACAGCATATATTGTGACCGCGGACGCGGGGCGCTGCTTGGTGTCTGACAGCGGCGGCGGCATCGGAGACAACGGGCGCGGGGCCGCCAAACCCAGAAAAAGAATAGTGATTGCCGGCGGCGGCTTTGCCGGCGTCGCGTGCGCGCGCCAGCTAGAGTCCGAGCTCGGCGACGATCCCGACATCGATCTGGTCATGATAAACGAGGACAACTTTCTGCTCTTTACGCCCATGCTACCCCAGGTCGTGTCGGGGATGATCGAGACCAGGCACATCGTTACGCCCATACGGACCATCTGCAAGAGGGCGCGCTTCTTTGAGGGCAGGGTAAGGGGCATCGACCCGTACGCGAAGACCATAACCGTGTGGGGAGGGGGCGATGCCGGGCGCCTGACCATACATTACGACTTTGCGGTGGTGGCGCTCGGAAGCGAGGCCAACTTCTTTGGGATGCCCGACGTCGAGAGGAACGCCTTTACGATGAAGACGCTCAACGACGCGGCCGAGCTCAGAAACAGGGTGATTGACATGCTTGAGAGGGCCGAGAACGAGGCGGATCCCGCGCTGCGCAGGCGCCTGCTGAACTTCGTGGTGGTCGGGGCGGGCTTTGCAGGCATCGAGACCGCGGGGGAGCTTATGGACCTGCTTCACGACGCGCACAAGCACTATCGCTCCGTAGGGAAGGACGACGTAAGGGTCGTGATACTGGAGGCGCTGCAGGAGATACTTCCCGGGTTCGACAAGGATCTGGCCGCATTTGCAAAGAGACGGATGGAGGAGAGGGGGATAGAGTTCAGGCTGCAGTCCGCCGTAAGGGCGTTTGACGGGGAGGAGATAACGGTGAAGAGGCTGGCGGGGGACGGAAATGGCGGCAACGGCGGCGGAGTGCCTAGGGGGGAGGAGAACGGCAACGGCGGCGATGATGACGATGAGGTGATAATGTCAAAAACCCTGATCTGGACGGCGGGCGTCACGCCCGTCGACATGATCAAGAGGGCCATGCTAAAGACGGAGAAGGGAAAGGTCATAGTGGACGACTACCTGGAAGTGCCCGAGTTTCCGGGGGTCTTTGCAGTCGGGGACTGCGCGCTGTTCGTAGAACCGGACACGGGCAGGCCCGTCCCGCCCACCGCGCAGTTGGCAGAGGCCCAAGGCAAGACGGCCGCCAAGAACCTGGTTGCGTTGATAAGAAACCGCGAAAAGGAGAGATTTGAATTCAAGCCCAGAGGCCAGATGGCCGTCATAGGCAAGAGGTCCGCGATCGCGTCCGTGTTTGGCGTGAATATGTCCGGGTTCTGGGCCTGGCTCATATGGAAGGGCGTCTACCTCTCAAAGATCTCGTCGGGGGAGAAGAAGAGCAGGGTGCTGCTTGACTGGGTGATCGACCTCTTCTTTAGCAGGGACATATCCAGGCTAAAGCTGGCAAGGCGCGGGGCCGAAAAGGATTACAGGGTGCTGGACGAGGTGGACGACATGTGGTGACGGGGCCGCGCGCGTTACAAGGGGCGGCCGCACTACGGCGCCATGCGGCGCAGCCTCCTCACGGTTACAATGACCGCCGCGGAGGGCGCCGCGACGTACAGTCCGGCGTTGAGCAGGATGACAGCAGAGCCGTACGCGATTACGTCCAAGTCCGAGCCCGCCTCCGCCGCGCCCAGTATGGAGAGCGAGGATATCATGGGCGTGATGAACGCCCTTACCGCATCCCTGAACGCGGGATGTTCGCGCTCGAGGTCCGCCACGGCGGGCGAGAATGAATAGTATACGGCATTGAATCCAGACATGAACGCCGCGCCGGAGCTGGTGGACATGACGGTGCCGTCCCTCAGTTCGCGCATGGACTGTATCTGGGGCTCAAGTTCGGAGCCAAACGCCGCAGTCGCGACAAGGCACCCCCCGCCCTCAGGGTCGGCCGGGGCGGCATCGGACTGTTCCTGCGGCGGCGGTGATGAATCGGCCGGGGTCGGGTCGGCCGGGTCGATAGTCGGCGGCGCTTCCTCCTTTACCGCAAACGTCTCCAGCATCCTCTGATAATGCGGCATCATGTCATCAAACCTTTCGGGGATGTTGGCGTATGACAGGGTATAGTACTGCCCGTCCCCGTACACGATGGTCTCAATGAGCGAGACCTTGGCGGTCACGTTGTTCAGTGTTATGGTCTCGGTCACCCGCATGGCGTGGGCCGGCAGGCCCGCCACTACGGTCGGCTCCTGCTCAAACGTCGCAAAGTCCTCGGCGCTCAGCACCTCACGGATCTCCGCCGTTCGGTCACTGACTAGCTGCTCCAGCGTGGACTGGCCCGCGTCGTTCACAAACACGTAGATCTGTGGGGTTCCCCCGGCGGCCCGCGGCCCCACCGCAACGACGTCGGGCACGTCGGGATCCGAACGCCCCGGTTCCTGCAAGAGCCAGCCGGCGGGAGCTACAAACATGATGCCAAGGCGGGAGCTGTCGTAGATCTGCTCGCCGGAGTCGGTGGGGGCAAGTGGGTCCTGCGCCGGCTGCTGCGGAACAGGCGGCGGAACCGGCTCGTCGGGCAGCGACGCAATGGTGGAGCGGTCCGCCATGCGTATGCTCTGGATTCTCACGGACTCGGGGTCGACGGGCCTGTCCTGGGCTCCCGTCTCCGTTGCCGCGATGGCGTCGAGTGTCTCGAAGCTCTGCTCCGTTACGATCCTCCCAAACACGGTGTACTGCCCGTCAAGAAAGTTAGAGTTCTGGTGGACTATGAAGAACTGCGACCCGGCGCTGTTAGGGTCCTGGCTCCTTGCCATCGAGACTATGCCGCGGTCGTGCGGTATGTCGTTGAACTCGGCGTCCACGGAGTGCGGGGGGCCTCCGATCCCCCACGTGCTGGGGTCGCCATCGACCGTGTTGGGATCCCCGCCCTGTATCATAAACCCGGGTATGATCCTGTGAAACAGCGTGCCGTCATAAAAGCCGGACTCTGCCAGGGTGACAAAGTTGGACACGTGGTTGGGGGCTGCTGCTGGAAAGAATTCAATTATGATCGTGCCCATCTGCGTCTCCAGTACCGCCACCCTGCCGTCGGCCTCCGCAACCTGGGCGTAGGCCTCCGCAGTGGCCTCTGCAAAAGGCAGTGCCGACGGCGCATGCAGCAGCGCCAAGCAGCAGACGGCAGCCAAAGCGGCGCACGCGACAGGCGCCCGTAAAATTCCAGTATTTTTCATGTACAACAACGGATCGACACCCGCCTACATAAAAGCCGTTGTCTGGCGGCGGCTACGGCAAAAACCACGGCAGACGCCGCACTCTATTTATAAAAAGCCAGAGTTCCTGCCAAAGCATGGGTCCCGACGAGAAGATTCACGCGCACCTGGTCTCGATATGGAGGGAGTCGCAGGGGCTCTTCGCACTGGGGGGCAAGGAGGGGATGCTCTTTCTTACCGACAGACACATTGCGTTTGTACACAAGACGGGGGCCAGCATGAACTGGTGGAAGGCGATAACGCAGAGGCAGGTTGTAAAGTTCATCAGGTCGAAAAACACCATGATCCGACACGACGGCTACGGCGAGGACGACCTGGCCGACGACCTGGCCGACGACAGGAACGTGGAGGTTCCGTACGAGGATGTCGTGGGGATCAGCAGCGGGGAGAAGGCGTGGGGCAGCGTCCTGCACCTAGAATACCGCGCCGGCGACAAAAGGGAGAAGCACCAGTACTCTGTCGCGCAGGACTGGGTCAAGTACCCCGCAAAGGAGCCCACCAAGTACATGAAGGTAGACTGGGAGCCGTTTGTGGAGTTTGCAAACAAGAGGCGGCGGCAGCTGGCGACGTAGGGGGGTGTGGTCGCCGTGGCAGAGGGACGCGTTTATGCGGTGGGCGTGGGGCCGGGATCGCCAAGGTATCTGACCGCCATAGCGGAGGAGATCATCAGGGGGTGCGACATCGTGGTGGGGTACGAATACACGCTCAGGACCATACGGCACCTTCTGGGGCCCGGCAAAACGGTCCACACGGTCACGATGTCAAGCCAGGAGGGGGTGCTGCAGTCAGTCGCCGCCGAACTCAGGGCGGGCGCGGAGGAAAAGACGGTGGTGGTCCCGTTCACCGGCGACGCAAGCTTTTCAGAATCGGAGGTGGTCGACAGGCTCGCCGAGATATTTGGCGGCGTGCAGATAATACCCGGAATCAGCTCGGTGCAGGTGGCGGCCGCCATGGCGGGGGTGCCGCTTGACAAGTCAAGGGTCATTACCATGCACGTGACGTCTCCCATAGAGGGCAAAAAGGAGGAGATGCGCCAGGCGCTGGCGTCGGGGCTGAGCGTGGTTCTCATCCCGCGGCCCTGGCCCAAGAGGCCGGACAAGCACTTCATGCCGTCGGAAGTGGCGGCGCACCTCAGAGAGCACGGCTTTGACACAGGCGCCATGCGCGTGAGCGTCTTTGAATCCCTTACCACCGAGCAGCAGACCAGGTTTGACGGAGCCGTAAGTGAGCTTGAGGGCAGGGAGTTCTCCGACCTGTGCGTGGTGGTGTTCAACCAGTCAGAACCAGACTCTTACATGAACTACAGGTGGCAGTGGGACGGCGGCGGCTGCGGCGGGCATGGCAGCGATGGGGGCGGGCGGGGCGTCCCCGGGGGACAGGGGGACGCGTGACGGAGCCTGCTGCTGCCGTTGCGGCCGGCTGCGGCGGCGGCTAGCGGAACCCCGCATCCAGAGACTCCTCTATCATAAAGAACTCTACGTAGCCGCCTGCCAGCAGGAGCGCCACCACGATGCCCGCCTCCAAGAGCAGCGGGCGGAGGTGCTCCGACAGGGCAGCCCTCCTTACAATCGTAATCGTCATCAGTACGCTCCTCGACATTGCCAGCGAGTACGCGCAGATCTCCATCAGCCCGAACGGTGTGAGGAACAGCACGGCCAGGGGCGACACCCCCTCAAGCTCCGGTATGCTGGTCTCCAAGGCCGCAAACACCAGCCCGGTGGACCAAGCGGACAGGAACCCCCACGCCAGCCCGGCGCCCGGAACAAACATGAGCAGCGCGATCATGGTGTTGTGCAGAAATATCCCAAACGCGTCTATGTCCTCCACCAATGCCTCGAACTCGGACAGCAGCATCTCGGCCTCGGCGTCGGAAACGTCAGACGTGGTACCCAGCACGAACACGGCGGTAAAGGCGGCAAGCAGGGCAAGGAACGCCGCAATCCTGGCCGGGGTCCTCTCCATGGTTCGGCCCGGAGAGCTTTCTATTTGTTGTTTGGCAAAACGGCCGGAGGCGGCGGCACAACGGCACGCCGCTCCGGCGGGGACAGATTAATTATCGGCGCCAGCAGTTATTCTGCAATGGGGTGGGATCGCAAGGACGCGCTGGGGTATGCACTGAGCAGGGGCGTCCAGATAAGCCCCCGCGCCTTTGAGATCCTAAGGAGCGTCCCGTCGGACTCGCTTGAGGGCGTGGTCAAGGCAATGGTGCACGCGGCCAAAAGGGAGTCCAGGACCCAGATGACGGCAGACGATCTTGAGGAGCACCTGGGCCTCAGGGTGGACGCCGAGGTGGACGCGGACCTCAGGGTGCTGTCGGATCCCACGGGGCACACCACCACGGCCGAGGGGGTCGACGGGTACGGCGCCCTCTTCGCCAGCAGGTATGAAAAGTTAAAGTCCATAATCGCTGCCAGGCCCGAGTCCAAAAAGGTCAAGTCCGTGGAGTCCGTCAGGAGATCGGGCGGCGTAAAGGACGACGAGGATGCCTACGTGGCGGGACTGATCAACGACAGGGAGGTCAGGGACAGCAGGGCCGAGATCCTCCTGGAGGATCCCTCGGGGGTGCTGTCCATACCCGTGTACAACGAGGAACTGCAGAAGGAGGCCGGCTCCCTGATGCGGGACCAGATGGCAATGGTGAGGCTGGGAAGGGGCAAGAGGGGCGTCTTTGCCAAGGAGATCATCCTGCCCGACACCCCGGCCCACGTGCCCAACAGGTCGGAGACGGGCGCCTGGGCGGCCCTGATCTCCGACCTTCACGTCGGCTCGAAATACTTCATGGAGGAGGAGTTCAGGGGGTTTGTGGGCTGGCTCTCGGAGGCGGACGCGGTCGCAAGGAACGTGCGGTTCGTCCTGATATGCGGCGACGTGGTCGACGGCGTGGGGATCTACAAGGACCAGGACAAGGAGTTGGAGATGGACACTGTCGAGGAGCAGCTGGGGCGCCTCGAGGAGATGCTTGCCGAGATACCGGAGCGCGTCAAGATCATAATATCCCCCGGAAACCACGACCCCGGAAGAAGGGCCCTGCCCCAGCCGGCAATACCAGAAAAGTACTGCCCGGGGCTGTGGCGCCGCGAGAACATAACCATGGTCGGAAACCCCGCCGTGGTCTCGCTCAACGGCGTCAGGGTCCTGATGTTCCACGGGCAGTCGATCGACGACATAGTCAGGGTCACGCCGGGCCTCAGCTACGACGAGCCCATTGCGGTAATGGAGCTCCTGCTAAGGGCGCGGCACCTGAGCCCCATATACGGGGAGAGGACGCCCATCGCCCCCGAGCTTGAGGACTGGATGGTCATAGGGGACGACATCGACATATTCCACGCGGGGCACGTGCACAGGTGGGCAGTCAGCAAGTACAGGGGCACCCTGCTCGTCAACTCGGGGGCCTGGCAGCGCCAGACGCCGTTCCAGGCCAGCGTCGGCATAGTGCCCAACCCGGGGATTGCCGCACTGGTCAACCTCAAGACGTACGAGCTCAAGAGCCAGAACTACAACGGATAGCGGATCAGAGCAGCCCCTGCAGGGCCAGATCCCCGGCAAACGCCTTTTTCACCGTCTGGGGCGAGACCGTCAGCCTGTGCTTCTTGGTCCTGCCGTGCACGCCCCGGCTTGCCACCCTGCCGGATACGATGCCAGACAGCTCTATCTCGCTCAGCATCTGTGTCACGCGGCGCTGCGTGAGCGGGCCTGCCGCCACGTCCCTGCACAGGGACTTGTAGTGCGAGTAGACCTCGCCGGTGGAGCTGGCCTCGCTCCTCATTATCGCGAGTATCAGCAGTTTCTCGTGGAGTGGGTACGACTGCAGCACGGTCATCTCCTTGTCCTCCTCCATCTTCTTTGAGGCCTCCCTTACGTGCTCGACCGTTACGGTCTGGCCGTCGGTGCCGCTGCCGCCTGCCGCCCTCTCGGCAATCTCGCCTGCAATTCGCAGCAGGTCTATCGCCCGCCTTGCGTCGCCGTGCTCCGAGCCCGACAGGGCCGCGCACAGGTTCAGCGCCGGCTCCTCCACCGCGCCGGGGGCAAAGGCCGCCGCGACCCTCTCCTCCAGTATCTTCCTGATCTGCTCCGTGGTATAGGTGGTAAAGACTGCCTCCTCGTCGGCCAGCCTGCTTATTACGCGCGGATCAAGGTTCTCCTTGAACGAGAGGTTGTTTGATATGCCCACTATGGTAAGGGTGCCGCGGTCCAGCCTCGTGTTGGCGCTGGTCAGCTGGTACAGGATGTCCTTGCCCGTCCTGCCCACAAGCTGCGCCAGGTGGTCGATCTCGTCTATCACGAACACGACGTTCAGCCCGCGCCCGTCGACCTCTTCGAGTATCCGCTTGAATACCTCCCCTATGGCCAGCCCCGTAACGGGCAGCCTCTTCTGGTCCATCCCGAGCTGCTTGCCCAAGCTCACAAGCAGCCCGCCCAGCGTCGTCTCATCCTTTGCGTTGGAGTAGACGAGGCGTATCGGGAACTCGGAGTCTGCCGCGCGTGTCTGGATCTGGGATATCACCTTGCGGACCACGAGCGTCTTGCCCGTCCCCGGCTTGCCGTACACGAGCAGGTTGGAGGGCCTCGAACCCTTTAGTATCGGGATCAGCACCTGAGCCACGGCCTTCTGCTCCCCGTCCCTGTGCAGTACCAGATCCGGCATGTGCGCGGAATGTAGCACGGCCCTGTCCACGATTATGGACCTGCCGCCTGCAACTGCATCAAGGAGGCTGTCAACCGGATCACCTGCCATGTTGGTTCCACTCACACACCATGATTTCCACTCCAGCATATAACATACCGTATACGGCCCGGTGTGCAGTGCAGTGCAGTGCAGTGTAGTGTGATGTAGTATGTAAGCTCCTTTTTGAAAAATTTTAGAAGGTGTGGAGTGGAAATGAGGGTGTGTGGGTCTGCTGGCCGGTAGTGGAACTGGCAGGGGGTCGGCGGCGGTTCCTGCATGCCCGTTCACAACTGTTAGCGTGCTGTTAAGGTGCTGCCAAAAGGGGTCGGAATCGACCCCTTCATTTCCACTCCAAGCGTCAAGATCCACCT
Source organism: Nitrososphaerota archaeon (assembly GCA_028820595.1). Classification (GTDB taxonomy): domain Archaea; phylum Thermoproteota; class Nitrososphaeria; order Nitrososphaerales; family Nitrosopumilaceae; genus Nitrosopumilus. The sequence continues at coordinate 17,616 of JAPPIP010000102.1, forward strand.
TAACACTGTCAACATACTGGAATCGACCCCTTCATTTCCACTCCAGTCATGGAATCGACCCACCCCGGCCCACACCCCGGTCCCAGAGTGTTAGGATCCGCCCTTCTGGCTAGGCACGGGCTAGGCGTGCCAGCTTAACACACACGTTACTTAACACATACCGTATGCGCATGCTAATATACTGATATTGTGAGCAATGCTTTGCATGGTCAAGAAACGCATCAGGATAGACGTTGAGGACGCCGACGGCGCCAAGTATGACATCAAACTGGAAGGCAACATCACCCTTGAGAAGATCCGGATGGTCTTTGAGGCCATGAACATGGCGGACATAGAGGCAGGGAGCGGCAGCCGGAACCAGCCAGAACCACCCAACATGGACTCTACCGGAGCCAAGATCTGGCACGCCGTAGACAAGTACTTCTCACTGGGCAAGTTCACATCGACTGACGTGCTTGAAAAGTACGAGGACGAGTTCAACGAGCCGATCAAACTGAGCGTGATATCGACATACCTGTCAAGGTTCTCTGCAAGGGGCAGGCTTGACAGGGTCCGGACAGGCAGGGAATGGACCTACCAGACCAACAAGATCGCCCAGCAGCACTGACTACGATATGACTGCCTTGCGTACAATCAACTCGTTGTTCTGATACGTTATCTTGACATATTCCCCCTTTTGCATGTCCATGTATCTTCTAAACTGCCTTGGTATGGATATCGCCCCCGCCGAGGTGATCTTTACCAGCGCCTCGTTCTCCTGCATGGGTGTTTCACTGCATATTATAATATATAATTTTCTTAATTTATACTAAATATTCTATAATAGAAGAAATAATGAATTTCCATATTCATTGTAAATATAATATCTGAAGCAATCCTGCCGCGCAACCGGCTGCGCCCGGGCAGGACGCGCCCAGCGGCTCCAGGACCCGGTGCATCCGGCCCTGCCCGCGGCAGTCCCTGGGACCCGGCGCAGGACGGAGCCCCTTGGCGCGGGCGGCATGAAAAGATCAGTCACCGGCCCCTGCCCTGTCGAAGTCTCTCCAGGCCCTTCTGGGTTACGCTGTAACTGTACGGCCTGGTGTCCTCGTCACGCTGGAGATATCCATCCTCATACATCTTTTTCAAGAGTCGTGATGTATGCTCCCTGCTCTTCCCCATCGTGACTTGTATATCACGTGATGTTATGATATCATTCGTGATTAAATGCAATACATAGTCAACGGGGTTGGGATAGGCACGGAACTCCGTCTTGGGCACGGTTCCTCCGCCGCCGCCTGCGAGACCCTCCCCCCGTCCTTCTGCATGCAGCTCTTCTGCCGCCACGCCCTCTTCCTCCGCCGCCGCCGGCTCCCTGGACACCAGTTCGCTCAGGGCTGCCGCCAGCCTGGACACGGCCTCGTCCCCACTACCGTCTCCCGCCTTGGCAGCCTCCCCACGTACCATCTCCACTGCATCTAGGCGTATCTTTAGGTCTATGAGCTGCCTTTCATAGTATTCGAGGCGCTCCGAGCCGGTGATCTCGCCACTCTTGCTCCCAAGACCGGACTCTCTGGCCATGGTGCGCAGCCAAAAGTATGCAAGGAGGGCCAGCAGCCCCGCCAAAAATGCAACCGCAATGCTAATTGCCACCCACGGATCAAAAACCTCCTCTGCCATCACGGTATATCATATGTACTGTGATATATCATATTCGGTCAGTATTTTTTCACACCGCATGTTAAAAAAATCACCCATCTGCAACAGCTTGGACCGCCAAGACCGGGCCATTCGTCACTGTACATCACATACTGCATGCCTGCCGTATGTACTTTTCAATCACATCAATCATCTGTTCAGCACTTTCAGGCGGTATATCACCACTATTTATCACGTCAACCCTCTCTGCAAGGTCCATCATCACGTCCACGTCGTCAGGCAGGAGTATCCCCAACCCCCTTAGAACGACCACCGTATAGAAGAGAGCGACCAGCTTGTCCCTCGATTGGCCTACCTGCCTGTAGTATGCCCCCCGGCTTATGGGAAACCTAGCCTCCAGGAGTTCCCGCTGGTTTAAAATAATTTCAATTTGTCTCTCTGTAAACAGTGATTTTTCAATCATTTCCTGTATAACTTTGTTGAAAATCGGTCTTTTGGATTCGCTCATAGCTATACAAACTTGTATACGGCGTAAATTAAACTTTAAAGTAAAGGGGCTGCCACGCAATGCGTGGCCGCAGACACGGAAGGGAAGATAGGCAAGGGCCAGGTAGAGGGCTATCTGCAGTCGGAGCTGAGGAACAGGGGGACGCTGCTCTTTGTCCTGATAGACTCCGAGGTGTCGGACACCGACGAGTCGGCGCGCCTGGTCCGCGCGGCCGAGTCGGCAGGCGCCTCTGCGATACTGGTGGGCGGCTCCTCCGCGACGGATCAGATGGAGCTGTCCGTCGTGACCGGCGAGATTAAAAAGAGCACGCAGCGGATACCGGTCATCCTGTTTCCCGGAAACGTGACGGGAGTCGTGCCCAGCGCCGACGCCATACTGTTCAGCTCGCTCTTAAACTCGGAGAATCCGTACTTTGTGACGCAGGCCCAGGCACTGGGGGCCCCCTCGGTGGCAAAGTTCGGGCTCGAGCCCCTGCCCACCGCATACCTGGTTATAGGGGAGGGAACCACGGCCTGGTTTGTTGGGGGGGCGCGGGGCATACCGCACGACAAGCCCAAGATAGCGGCGGCCTACTCGCTGGCCGCACAGTTTCTGGGCATGCGGTTTGTATACCTGGAGGCGGGCTCTGGCGCAAAGACCAGCGTGTCGCCTGAGATGGTCAGGACGGTGCGCAAGGCCTTTGGCGGCTTTCTGATTGTCGGCGGCGGCATCAGGGACGCCGCAACGGCGGCCGCGCTGTCGGATGCGGGGGCAGACGCACTCGTGGTGGGAACCCTGGTCGAGGGTGGCGACTCGGCGGAGGGCGGGCGGAGGCTCGGGGAGATTGCCGGCGCGATTGGCGGCAGCCGCAACGGCAGCCGCAGCGACGGAACGGGTGGCCCGTGATTGGCCGCAGACCCCCCTGAGACCCCCGCAATGATGACCCTGGACGACGTCGGCTACAGGCTGCAGGGCATAGAGATGCCAGAGGCGTACCGGGACTACTATGCGCGGCTCTCAAGGGAGACCGCGAGGGTCCTCGAGTGGGCCTCGGCCGCCAAGAAGGGCAGCAGGGCGGACTCCGACGACGTGATAGGGCCCAAGATCGCCTTTGATCTGGCGGATCGCGTCTCAAAGATGCACGAGATTGAGATCGCCGAGCCGCTGCGGGAACTGCTTGCAGGCAACGGCAAGGAACTCTCCGCGCTCTTGCTCTCAAGGGATATAGCGCTGGGCAAGTATCACAGGGAGGGCGCCCCCCTCGAGGAGAGGATCGACCTAGCAGTCCGGGTGGGGCTTGCCGTGGTTACGGAGGGGGTCACCATGGCCCCGCTTGAGGGCATTAGCGCCGTATCCATAAAGAAGAACCGCGACGGCACGAGCTACCTCTCAGTCTCCATAGCGGGGCCCATGCGCGCAGCGGGCGGCACCGAGTCGGCCGTTACCATGCTTATCGCGGACCACGTGCGCAAGGCAGTCGGGCTTGACAGGTACCAGGCCGAGTCGTACGACGACGAGCCGGGCAGGTTCGTAGAGGAGCTCAGGGTCTATGAGAGGGACGGGCTGGGATTTCAGTACCACGTCCACGACGAGGACATAGAGCACACGATACGGAACCTGCCAGTCGAGCTGGACGGGGTGGACACGGACGACTTTGAGGTGGTAAACCACCGCAACATGACTAGGATCAAGACCGAGAAGGTCCGCGGAGGGGCCCTGCGCGTGCTCAACGACGGCCTGATCGGCAGGTCCAAGAAGCTTCTCAAACGCATAGAGCTCTACAAGCTTGACGGCTGGGAATGGCTGGCCGAACTCAAGGGAGCCGTGCAGTCGGGGGACGGGAGCGCGGGCGGCAGCGACAGCGACAACGCCTATGATGACAAGGAGGACGCCGGCGCAAAGAGGATGCGGGAGGTGCTCACCGGGCGCTCCGTGCTCTCCATGTCGGGCAGGCCTGGCGGATTCAGGCTGCGGTACGGGCGGGCGTGCAACACGGGCTTTGCGGCAGTCGGGTTTCACCCGGTGATTGCGGAGATTCTGGATCATACCATAGCAGTCGGCACCCAGGTCAAGACGGACATGCCGGGCAAGGGGGCGTCGGTCGCATTCGTGGACTCGATAGAGACGCCCACGGTCCGGCTCGCGGACGGCAGCGTGGTCAAGATTAGGGACACGGAGCACGGGATCATGGTAAAGGGGCAGATCGCCGAGATTCTGCACCTAGGCGACGTCTTGATCTCGTTTGGCGACTTTATAGAGAACAACGCCAAGCTGGAGCCGTCCGGCTACGTGGGGGAGATCTGGATCGAGGAGCTGAGGAGGCTGCTGCAGCGGGAGCAGGAACGGGGGCAGACGCCTGACGGGCCCGTCTCCGGGAAGATACGGCGCCTCGAGGAGTTTCTGCTCAGGGACCCCACGGTTGACGAGGCCATCTCGCTGTCACTCGAGTTCGGGCTGGCCCTGCATCCGAGGTACCTGCACTTCTGGGACGAGCTCCGGCCCGCGGAGCTCGGGGCGCTCTTGGAACCCGACGCGGCGTCCGAGTCCGAGATTGCCTACGGCAACGCCTACAGCGACGGTATTGTGAAGAAGGCGCTTGAAAAGGCGGGCGTGCCGCATGAGTTTGTTGCCGCCGACGGCGGCGGCGGACATGCCGGGCAAGGGGGCGGCGGCACCGGGGCCGCCGCCGATCGCCGTGAAAAAGACGGCCCCGGCGACAACGGCAGCGACGCCTTACCCGCAGCCAAAAACGGGGACTTTGAGTTCGTCCCGGCTCCAAGGCCCCCGCCCGCGCTCGGCACCGTACTGCTGAGGGGCGCCGAGGCCAAGATCCTCTACAACCTCCTGCTCAAGAGGCCGCCCCGGATTGATGCCCCCGGCGCCACCGTCCTCGACATACTCTCAGGTTCGGGCATTGCCGTCAGGAAAAAGTCGTCGGCGTGCATAGGCATACGTATAGGCAGGCCCGAAAAGGCCGCCGCCCGGGCGATGTCCCCCCCGACCCACCTGCTGTTCCCGGTGGGCGAGGGGGGCGGTTCCACCAGGGACATCATAAAGGCGTCCAGGGTCTCCGACCGATTCTACGCCGACCTGTGCAACAGGCGCTGCCCCGACTGCGGCGCCGTCACGCTGGGCTTGGCGTGCCCCGACTGCGGCGCAAGGTCGGTGGAGACCAGGCGCTGCGCGCGCTGCGGCACGTCGACTGACTTGGAGGAGTGCGACCAGTGCGGGCGCAGGACCGTCCTGTATGCAAACCTGGAGTTTCCCCTGCGGGCCCAGCTGCTCAAGGCCCAGGAGCGCATGGAACTGCGCGCGCAGGAGCCGCTCAAGGGGGTCAAGGGGCTTGCGGGGACGGACAAGCTGGCCGAGCCCATCGAGAAGGGGCTGCTGCGCCAGGGGTTCGGGCTGACCGTCTTCAAGGACGGGACGGTGCGCTTTGACGCGACGAACTCTCCGCTTACCCACTTCAAACCCTTCTGGATAGGCACCCCCGTCCAGAAGCTGCGCGAACTCGGCTACACGCACGACATGGACGGCAGGCCGCTCACCGACCCGGACCAGCTGGTAGAGATGCGCATGCAGGACGTAATCATACCGTACGAGAGCGGCCGCTACCTCTTGGCCGCGGCCAAGTATGTCGACGCGCTGCTCTCAAAGTTTCACGGCGCAGAGCCGTACTACAAAGCCAGGGCCGTGGAGGACATGGCGGGGCATCTGGTCGTAGGGCTCGCGCCGCACACGTCAGTCGGCATAGTGGGCAGAATCATCGGGTTTGCCGAGACGCACGTGTGCTTTGCAACCCCCAACTGGCACTCTGCCAAGCGGCGGGACGCCGACGGCGACGCGGACTCCATCATGTTGCTGATGGACTGCCTGCTGAACTTCTCAAAGGCGTTCCTGTCGGGGAGGATAGGCGGACTGATGGACGCGCCGCTCCTGGTCCAGCCCCTCGTACTGCCCCACGAGTCGCAGCCGCAGGCGCACAACCTGGAGGTCGCACGGTCCTTCCCGCTCGAGTTCTTCGAGTCGGCCGCACGCAGGGAAAAGGCCGGCAGCGTCGACTCCGTCGAGATCATAAAGTCGAGGCTGGACACGGAGAGGCAGTTTTACGACTACCTCTTCACCCATGAGACGTCCACCCTGACCACGTCAAGGTCGCGCAGCGCGTACTCCGTGCTGGGCTCCATGCTCAACAAGCTTGACCTGCAGCTGAAGAACGCGGAGATGATCAGGGCAGTCAGCCCGGACGAGACCGCCCTGAACGTCATAACGACCCACCTGCTGCCGGACATGGCCGGCAACCTGAGGGCGTACGCAAGGCAGGAGTTCCGCTGCACCGAATGCGGCACGCGGTTCAGGCGCATCCCGCTGACGCGCAAGTGCGCCCAGTGCGGGGTAAGGCTGACGCCCAACATAACGAGGCCGGGCGTGGAAAAGTACCTGATGCTTGCAAAGAGCCTGGCCAAAAGGTACGACATCGGGAGCTACAACCGCGGAAGGATAGCCCTGCTTGCCGACGAGATCTCGATGGTCTTCGGCAAGAGCAAGGGGGACCAGCTCATGCTCAGCGACTACATGTGAGATGCGGTCACGCGGCAGCCTGCAAGCTGCCCGTGCGAACGGCAGTCATCTGAGCCTGACGTACTCGTAGGCCCCGCGCCGCGCCCCGTCAGGAAAGCAGAACTTTACGGTCTGGTAGCCCTTTCTGAGCGCCCTTGCCTTTCTGAGTATGCTCTTGGGATCCTTCCCGTTGATTACCACCTGCCGTATCAGGGACGCAATCTCGGCCATCTCGGCCTCCTTCATGCCGAGCCTCGTCACCTCTGAGACGCCCAGCCTTATGCCCCCCGGGCGGAAGTAGTTGCGCTTTGCCTTGATGTCTCCGGGTATGAGTTGCCTGTTCACTATGATGTTGGCCCTCTCCAGGTCGGCCTCGACCCGCCCGCCGTCCGAGTACTTTAGGACGTCGAGCGCGATCTGGTGCGACTTGGTAAAGCCCCTCGACTCGCCCAGCACCCTGAACCCCTCGGCGCTCAGGGCCTCTGCCAACACCTTTGCGTTCCTTATCACCTGGGCGGCGTACTTTTTGCCGAACTCCAGGGCCTCGGCAAACGCCACGGCCTTGCCTGCCATGTTGTTGATGTGGTGGCTGCTTGTCAGGCCCGGGAACACCGCCTTTTTTATCGCCTCCTCGTGCTCCGCGGCGCCCAGCACGAGGCCGCCCTGGGGGCCGAACAGGGTCTTGTGCGTGCTCATCGTCATGGTGTCCGCCCCCTCCCTGAGGGGGTCCTGGAACTTGGAGCCGGCGATGAGTCCGGCCACGTGGGCCGCATCGTAGTTTATGTGCATGCCGTACCCCTTTAGAAAGTCCGCCAGCTCCTTTACGGGGTGTGGAAACAGAAAGAGCGAGCCGCCAAACATTGCTATCTTGGGCCTGCTGCCCTTCGCGGCCCTCTTTGAGGCGAGCTTCCTGACGCGCCTCTTGGTCTCGTCCACGTCTATCGTCATCTCCTGCGCGTCAAACGGGTAGAACTCGATCTCAAGCCCGTGCACCAGTCCCGCCGTGCCGGAATGGTCCCTCTTGCCGTGCGAGATGTGCCCGCCGGCCGGTATCGAGGGCGCAAGCATGGTGTCTCCGGGATCCGAGAATGCAGAGTACACGGCCAGGTTCGCGACCACGCCCGATATGGGGCGCACGTCTGCAAACTTGGCCCTGAACAGCCTCTTTGCAAGGCCCATGCACTGCACCTCGACCTCGTCTATCTTGGTGCACCCGGCATAGACCCGCTCGCCGGGCCAGCCCTCCGCATAGCGGTTTCCAAAGTCGGTTGCAATCGCCTCCCGGACAGCCGGGCTCGGAATGTTCTCACTTGCTATGAGCGGAATCGACTCGGCAAACCACTTGTGGTGCTCCTTCAGCCTTGCAAATATCATGTTGTATGAGTCCCGGTTTCTGGACTTGCCCGCCATGCGGCAACGCGCACGCGTCCCAATTTAAAAACAGCGCTGGTCGTATTTGGGGGGGGGGGAGAGGAACCGGGGGCGCCGTGTCGCCGCCCCTTCGGTACGGCACGAACGGCGCCACTAGTTTACAGTCACCATAATCTGGGACGGTGGCGACAGCGCGCTGGGCCTTACAAGCGACTCCCACACGAACGCCGTGACGTCGTACAGGCCTGCCGCCTCCGGCATCCATGATGTGGAGACGCTCAGGGACTGCCCGGCATCCATGTGCCCCGTCACCCATGACAGGGAGGAGACCGCGCCGCTCTCGGCGTCCTTGACCACTATGATGTACACGAACTGCTGCTTTCTCTCCTGCTGGTTTGTCAGCTTTGTCGATACCTGCACCTGCTGGCCCTCCGATATGGAGCTGCCCATGTCGGCGTTGAACCCGTCCGTAATCCTCAACTCGGACGTCCTTACCCTGTCTAGCGGCGCCACCAAGGCCCCTATCTGCGACGCGGCCGTGACCGACTGCTCGTCTGCCTCGCTGTACGGGTTCGGCAGCGTGTTGTCCTTGTAGCTTGCAGTTACGATGTCGCCCTCTGCCACCTTCAGCCGGTGCCCGGAGGACCGGTCGTCGGTGGTAAACGTTACGGCGCCCTCAAAGATCCCGGACGACTCGGACTTTTCGGTTACGACAAGCGAGATGCCCCCTGCATCGGAGTCCGACCACACGTCGACCTCAAAGCTGTTGACTGCATTCGGATTCAGGTTCATGTCGGGATCAATCACCCTGACCGTCCCGGTTCCGGACGCCGGGTATGACCGCTCGGACCACTCTATCTGCCCCATGTTCCAACTTATCGGGGCGGTGTCCACTATGGTGTGGCCGTCGGTATACTCGAAGGAGACCGTAATTGCGTCATCGCTTCCGGCCTTGATGTGGCCGCTGGTTGGCCCGTTGCCGCCAGTCTCCCGCTGCGGGTTGTCAAATCCGCGCCCGTCCGCGCCCGTCCGCGAGTCGCCGTCCGCGTCGTGGTCAAAGCCGATCAGCGTGACCTCTCCGGCGAATATGCCAGTGTTCGGACCCGTCTCGACCAGCTTGTACCTTTCAAGCGTGCCCTCCCTGGTGGAGATCCTTATCGGGTCGTGCTCGGTCTCGCCTATGGTGTCCACGGCCCTCGAGTCAAAGTTGTGGTCGGGCGCCACTATGGTTATGTGGACCGTGTCGGTCCAGCTGAACACCTTTTTTCCAAACGAGACAAAGCCGCCATACTCTCCGTCATGGGTGGCCGCAGAGGCGGACTGCACGTAGGCATCATCATGGCCGTGCCCGGCCGGGGCCTGCAGGTACTGCCCCGCGTTCCGGTCCGCGCCGGGCGGTTCGAAGGGCAGAGACGGCGCCAGCAAAAGAAGCAGGGCCGCCGCCGCCGCGAGGAACGGGGCCGCCGCCTTGGGCCGGACGCCGCGGCGCCCTTGTCGCCCCCGTCCTAGTCCCGTGCAGCCGCGCAAGAGCCTCTCTGGCATGACATACCACTGATTACTAATCAAATAACCCTTTCATTGCGCGCAGTCTTTTGCCATGCCGCATCTGCCGCACGACAACGCCCCGTACCGCGCGATGCTTGGGGGAAAAGGGAGGACACCCCTTGTACGGGACGCCCGCGTTCCGGGCAAGAAAGTTCATATACAATCCGGGGCTAGCGCGGGGCATGGCATCAAGGGAGATTACGGTGGGCGTGGGCATCCCCATGATTGTGGTGGGCGCGCTCATGGCCTTTCTGTGGGCGCCGTTCGAGGCGGACAGCTACCAGCCGCAGATCGAGCTGGTGGGCAGCACCATAGGAATACTCGGAATCGCCTTTTTCATCGCGGGACTCTTCTACACAAAGGAACCCGTCATGCACTGACTGAAATAAATAATCACCAGTGCTAACACCGTTGCTTGAAGGTCAGACTATCTGAGATATTTACGTCAGTCGAGGGCGAGGGCATCCTGTACGGCACCAAGACCCTCTTCGTGCGGCTGGCCGGGTGCCCGTTTACGTGCTTTTACTGCGACACGCCCGAGTCCCTCCCGCTTGACTCCGGAACCGAGTATTCCATTGAGGAGGCCGCCGGGCTGATCGACGACTCGCTGCAGGATCACACGTACAAGGTCAACTTTACCGGGGGCGACCCGCTCATGCAGCACGAGGCCGTCGCGCTGCTTGCAGGACACGTGCATGCTCACGCGCGCGGGGTGCTGACGTATCTGGAGTCGTCGTGCTTTGATGCGGAACGCTTTGCGCACGTGCTGCCGCACATCGACGTTGCAAAGGTCGAGTTCAAGACGAGCGACTCTGAGTTTGTCGATGCCGGACACCATGACAGGATGACGGGGCAGGCCCTCCTGTGCCTTGAGCGTGCAGTCTCCGCCCGCAAGACCACGTACGTCAAGATCGTGGTCAGTTCACGGACCGCCGTGCAGGAGATACTGGATTTGGCGTCTGCCATACGTGACGTCCTGCAGAGGGGCCGGAAGTCGTCGGGGCGGCAGGAGGACGGCCGTGACGGCGCCATGTCGGGGTTCGTAATACAGCCCGCATACGGCAGGGACGAGCCGCCGCTTGGCCTCCTGTTGTCAATGTATGACGCGGTGCGCCCCATCCACCCCGATGTCCGCGTGGTTCCGCAGCTTCACAAGCTGATCGGGGCCCCCTGAGGCGGCAGCAGGCCCACAAATTAGGTACATATACACCCGCATCCGTTCCAGATCGGGCTGCAGGGAATGGACGAGGAACGCGTAAGAAAACTGATCAGGGAGATCATCATAGAACTCGGCGAGGATCCCACGCGGGAGGGCCTGCGCGAGACGCCGACAAGAATAGCCAGCATGTACAGGGAGATATTCGGCGGGTACGAGTCGGACTCGGAGCTCTCCGTGCAGTTCTCAGAGGACTCCGACACGGTGGTGGCCTGCGACATACAGTTCTATTCCATGTGCGAGCACCACATGCTTCCGTTCTACGGCAAGATACACATAGCCTACTCCCCGAACGGCAGGGTCTTTGGCATATCAAAGCTCGTCAGGCTCGTCGAGAAATACTCCAAGAGGCTCCAGATACAGGAGCGCCTGACCAAGGACATAGCCGACGAGCTGTACTCCCAAGGCGTCCGCGGTGTCGCCGTCGTGGCCGACGCGGAGCACCTGTGCATGAAGATGCGCGGCGTCCGGAACGACGCGCTGCTGACGTCGTCCGCGTTCCGCGGCATATACGCGGCAAAGGGCGAGAGGGAGGGAGTAATAACCCTCATACGCAGAAAGGCGCCGGAGCGGCACCAGATCTGAGCGCGCCGCGGCTACGGCGCCCTGATGGCGGGGGCAGACAACTGATATCGCCCTGCAAACCTACACGCGTGACTTGTACTGCAAGGCCGCCGGGCCAAAGAGGCTAGGCCGGTTCGGCCCGCGCAAGCTCGGACTCTACCCTCTTTTCGGCCGCCGCCGCGTACTCACTGTTGATGTCGACTGACACAAAGTGCCTGTTTGTCCGTATGGCGGCCACTGCCGCCGTCCCGGATCCGCCGAACGGGTCTAGCACGACGTCCCCCTCGAAGGTGTAGAGCTGTATGCACCGGCGCGGCAGCTCCACCGGGAACGGCGCCGGATGGTTCACCCTCTTTGCCCTCTCGGGGCCAAAGCTCCACACGCTCTTCGTATATTCCAGAAACTCGTCCCTCGTTATCGTGCTTTTTCTCTTGCCGTCCCCGCGCCTGTCAAACCTTCCCTTGGAGAATATCAGTATGTACTCGTGCGTGTCACGCAGGGTCGGGTTGCTTGCCGACATCCAGCTGCCCCACGCGGTGGACGTCCCGGCCCCCCTGCCCTTGTCCCAGATGACCTCGCCGCGCATGAGAAACTGGTTTTTCAGCATCAGCGTTATGATGTGCGAGTGGAGCGGGACGTACGGCCTGCGCCCCACGTTTGCGATGTTGACGCACGCCCTTCCGCCCGGCACCAGCACCCTGTACGTCTCGGCAAACACGCGGTCAAGCATCCCGAGGTACTGGTCCATGTCCATGTCGGCGTCATAGTCCTTGCCCACGTTGTAGGGCGGGGACGTCACCATGAGGTGCACGCTCGAGTCCGGAATTTTTGCTAGGCTGGTGCTGTCGCCGCACACGACCGTGTCCCTGCACGCGCCGATGTCGTTCTCACGCGCCGCCTGGGCGCCGCCGTTGCCGCCATCGCCAGCACTGCCGCCCCCGCCTGAGAACATCCTCCTTGCGTAAAACCCCCCAGAGTCGTGGTTTACCCTCTCCGTTCCGCCAAAGCCCCTCATCGCGGTCTTTCTTGGCGGGCGCCCCTTGCCCTTCCTCCCCCCTGCTGCCGCTGTCGTCGTCCGCTGTCTGTCACCTGGCATGTCAACTGTCACCGGCCATCATCTTGCCGTCCCGGGCCTTGATGTGTACGGGCCCATGGGGAGGGGAGGGGGATGCGAATACCTCAACGACTGCAGAAAGCGCATCGGGACGCTTACAGTATTCCTGTCCAATTTTTTACAACAATATACGGAGCAACCCATGGGCTAGTCACCTGCCTGGAATTCCGAGAACACTTCTGCCTGACTCAGTACTGTGTGTGCCGCATCTTCTCGCAGTTCAGGCGGATAGCCATGCTTGCGCAGTACGCGCTTGACGGCCCTCCGTATCTTTGCTCGTTCGCTTTCCCAATATTTCCAGTTTGGGCTGGTGTTTTCCTTTACAACCTCGACAAGTTCGCTAGCGATCTCGCGCAGCTTTTCACCCCCCATCACCCGTACTGCGCTTTCACTTGTAACCAGAGCATCGTAAAACGCCAGTCCATACTCTGACAGTCCTGTCTCCTCTCCCCGTCTCTTTGTCTCGCACATATTCTTGGCAACGCGCATCAGCTCCTCAAAGAACTGCATTCCGTCAATGGCCCTGTCGTGGTAGCGCCTGACCGCGTCCTCCAGCATCTCTGCGAAGGATCTTGACTTGACCACGTTTCTTTTCCGTTCCTGGTTAATCTCCCTGCGGAGCAGTTTTTCCAGTACTTCTGATGCGAGGTTACGCTGTGGCATACTTGCCAGTTCTGACAAAAACTCATCCGACAGTATCGACATGTCGGGGTTGTCCAGTCCCGCATAACCAAATACGTCGACTACGCCTTTCGACTCTATCGTTCTGGACACCATGTCGCGTATGGCACGGTCAACGTCGTCAGGATGCCTCATGCCGGGAGCCGGCGTTGTCAGGGCCTTGCGCACGGTCTGGAAGAAGCCCACATCGTCCCGCACTGCCCGTGCCTCCTCGGTGGTGGATACGAGGGCAAACGCCCGGGTGAGCTCGCCCACAATCTTCAAAAAGCGACCTTTGCCGCCCTCAAGTGACAGGACATGTTCCTGCGCGTCCGGTATAAGCTTTAGCCGTTCGTCAGGTCTGCCAGCATGCCATGCAGACCAGTCAAAACCGTGAAGCATGTTGCGGCATACTTCGTATTTTTCTTGCATGACATCTGCTGCTTCTTCCAGCCTTGTGAACACGTTTCCGCGGCCTCTGCTTGCCGTGTATGCCGCCACCGCGTATTGGAGGGACTGCCACAGTCCTATGTAGTCGACAACCAGTCCGCCCGGTTTGTCCCTGAACACGCGGTTCACCCTAGCTATGGCCTGCATCAGCCTGTGCCCGTGCATGGGCTTGTCTACGTACATCGTATGCAGGCTTGGCGCGTCAAATCCGGTCAGCCACATGTCACGGACCAGGACTATTTGGAATGGATCTTCTGCGTCACGGAATCGTTTGGCCAATTCCAACCGCCTGGTTTTGTTTCTGACATGGGGCCCCCATTCCAACGGATCGGATGCCGATCCCGTCATTATGATCTTGATGCTGCCTTTGTCGTCGTCGTCATCGTGCCATTCGGGACGAGCCCTGACAATCTCCTCGTATAGGTCTACACAGATCCGCCTGCTCATGCATACGACCATGGCCTTGCCTGTGATGTCCTTTTGCCGTTCCTCAAAGTGGGATACGATGTCCGATGCAACTTGGCCGAGGCGGTCCTTGGAGCCGACAATAGCCTCCAGGCCTGTCCATTGTGCCTTGAGGCGCTCCTGTGCCGTAGACTCTTCGTCCTCGGTGACTTCCTCAAAGTTGTCATCAATGCGGGGCATCTCTCCCTCATCTAGTTCCAGCCTTGCCAGCCGTCTGGAATAGTATATTGGCACGGTGGACTTGTCCTCGATGGAACGCTGTATGTCGTAGATGTCGATGTAGTCTCCAAAAACGGCCCTAGTGTTCGTATCGGCAGTCTCGACCGGTGTGCCTGTGAAGCCTATGAACGACGCGTGTGGCAGGGCGTCACGCATATGGCGAGCAAATCCGTCTATGAAGCCGTACTGACTGCGGTGGGCCTCGTCTGCAATCACTATGACGTTTCTGCGCTCCGAGAGCAGCTGGTGACGGTCGCCCTTCTCTTCCGGAAGGAACTTTTGTATGGTTGTGAACACTACGCCGCCTGCTGCGACGGACAGCTTGTCCCGCAGGTCCGCCCTGTCTGACGCCTGTACGGGATGCTGCCGCAGGATGTCATGGCAGCGGGAGAATGTCCCGAAGAGCTGATTGTCCAGGTCGTTGCGGTCGGTCAGTACCACCACGGTGGGGTTTTCCATGGCAAGTTTTCGGGCAATCATTCCGGCATAGAATGCCATCGTCAGGCTCTTGCCGGAGCCCTGTGTGTGCCACACGACGCCTATTCTCCCGTCACCTATTCTACCATCCTTGCTTTGGCTTGTGGCGCGAACGGTTTCCTGTATTGCCTTGCGGACCGCGTAAAACTGGTGGTATCCTGCCAGTATCTTGTTTAGTGTGCCACCGCCGTCGTCCTCAAACACTATGAAGTCACTGATCAACGACACAAAATGCTCTGGCTTGCAGACCTCCTGCAGCGTGACTTGGAGCTCTAACTGTTCCCGTGTTTCGTCATAAGGTGAGCGCCAGTTCTTGAACCATTCCCACTCGGACGTAAGGGTGCCTATACGCGCCTTGGGGCCGTCAGAGACTATGAGAATCTCGTTCATGGAGAACAGCGTTTCCATCTGGCTCCTGTATGTCCGGAGCTGGTTCCACGCCGACTTGAGTGTGGCCTGTTGTTCTGAGGGGTTTTTCAGCTCTATTATTCCCAAGGGCAGTCCGTTGAGAAACAGCACTACGTCGAGCCTGCGCACGTTGCGTCCTTCCTTGACGGTAAACTGACTTACTGCCAGCCAGTCGTTGTTGGCCGGATTGTCGGCATCAAGCACGGATGCCTGCGCCCCCCTGGCAGTACCGTTGTCGTCCCGATATTCCACACGTATGCCGTCAACCAGCATCATGTGGAATGCGCGGTTGCGCGCCTCTACCGTCGCCCCATCCGGCCGGATCAGCCTGCGAAGCGCATCGTCCAGCGCATATTCCGGCAGGTTCGGATTGAGCCTAAAAAGAGCACTCCTGAGCCTGTCCTCCAGCACCACCTGCTCGAAGCTGCCACGTGCCGCATTGGTCGTACCGGGAGCAATGTCTGATCCGTGAACGACTTTCCAGCCCAGATCGACCAGCCATTTGAGCGCAATGTCTTCCACGGAAGATTCGTTCAACGATGTCATGTTACCAACTCTACTAGTTTGTTGAACACCCAGATAGCAACTACTAGCGAGTGGGCACCAATAAACAAGCACGGAAGCCATTTTTCAATATTAGTGACAGCAGTGTAAGATTTGCCTCTCCCTTGATTTGCAATAGTCCACTCATGACGGAAGAGCGCAGCAGGTAGGTGCTGTTCAAGCTTGTGGATTACTTTGAATTTGACGGTATTCAGATCACGGTATGATTTTATAATTAGATACCAAAGTACCGACACAAGTATTCCAGTTCCGGGAACGGCCAATGTCCAATCACTTTGGCTAAGGACTGATGATTGAAGACCGGACAAAGAAAGCAGGGCAGCACTCAAGGTCAAAAGATAACGAGTAGCTGCAATCCGACGCGAGCTGACATTCTCTGCCGACTGAACGTACAACTTGTATTGCTCAAGAAGATGCGCGGTAAAAGAATCCCCATACTCATCCATAGTCTTATGAACCGGGCCGTTGTCAGAATGATCGGGCATGTGGTCACCTTGCACCAGAAATTAGCGACTTTAAGTTAGGCCAAGTCCACGGATACATACTGTCGGAAGGAAGAGCAGTACGAGGCTTTTCGCAAGTACGATCGGAGTGTCCCGCCAACAAAAAGTACGGTTTTCGTTCCTCACGCGTGATGGTCAGTTCAGTTGCCACTCCATTGGCAATGCGAGTATGCTCGCCGCAGATCACTATAGTCAGGTCGGTTCTGCGAATACGGTCTCGAACTTTTTCCTCCCAATTGCGGGGGAACGGCTCTTTTACCGACCAATCTGCTATTTCGAACGGCGAATCTGGATTCTTTGACTGACCCACGAGAAGGGTTCGAAGTGCTTCGTCATTGTCAAAATCAAAGCTAATGAACGCGCGTTTCATTAGCGTTCCTCCCACCAGCAGACCTAATAAAATTTGCTGGCCGAAACTCGCCCGAAATCAACTTAGGCATCAAAGCGTCTCGATGAAGCATTAACGATCGCGACTCAGATGTGTTTAGGCGTATACGTTCATCCCATGCGAACACACGTGCTTCAAAGCAGTTGATCAGATCAGTGGGTGGCTCAATTATTGGCAACATTTCGAACTGCTTTTTAGTAATAGCCCCAAACACGGTCCCCATTTGCTCATACTGCTTTAGATCATGCTGTAGTGACCATACAAAATAATAGGTGAATGACCTTGAACCAGTTTTATGTCTAAGGGCTGCAACTCCTCTGCCTATGCAACACTTCTCCCAAGCCATGTTTATCGTCCCCACAGGAGCCCTCACACTAACTAATGTATCATCTGCACGGGCAACTCGGGTTGGTGCCGTACAGTATTTTCTGTTTCTAGGATAGCGTAGCCCAAAATCCGTACTGCCTTGAAAGAATGGCAGCCCTTCGCCTTCGTCGTTATAAGTGTCGCTTGGAGGTGACTGGCCCATGGTTAGGCTAAAACAATTTCCAAATACATTTATCGTCCACCCCTCAGGAATATTTCCCAATTTAGAGTCCACTAATTTATCAGGAAATAGATCATAAAGAGGAGCAGGAAGGCCGGGCAGGGATTTACCAGGGCGCCACCGCCCGTCCATCTTGGCGCGGACCGGCTCAAAGTCCACGAACCACGACTTGAACAACGCCCGTGTCATCTCCTCCAAAGTTTGGTTCATACGTCGGTTCAGTTCGATTTTGTCCTCCAAAGCACACAATATGCGAGATGTAATTTGACGTTCCTGCACACTAGGCCATCTGATAGGAAGATTTTCTAGATCCTTTTTTGTAGCGTTACCAAAGACTGTTCCCCCTGAATCCATGGCACTCCATACCGACTCCATACATTGCAGTAAAAATTCAATATAATGTGTATCTGTGGCATTATTAGGACACCTGATTATTGCCAATCCACGCCCTATTGCACACTCTCTATCTGCAATATTTATGCGCCCTATTGGTGCACGAACACTAAATAAAATATCTCCAGATTGAGCAATACGAGACGGAGCAGAGCAGAAAACACGAGGAGAAGGATAGCGACGGTTAAAATCTTTGACTCCTTGAAAGAACACCATCCCAGTACCAGTTGTGTTATAGGTAAAACCCGGTGGTGAGTGACCCATGATTATTTCTGCAACGTCACGTAAGCATATCTTGTTGTTATCTGGAATATTTCTATCT
This sequence comes from Nitrososphaerota archaeon, assembly GCA_028820595.1. Classification (GTDB taxonomy): domain Archaea; phylum Thermoproteota; class Nitrososphaeria; order Nitrososphaerales; family Nitrosopumilaceae; genus Nitrosopumilus. The sequence continues at coordinate 35,507 of JAPPIP010000102.1, forward strand.
GGCAATGGCACTTTTTGTGAGTCTACAATTTGTCTAAAGGTATCGCTGACTTGATTGAGATCTATGACATCTACCTTGTAAGGAAGATCCGAGTCGTCAAACGCTATACTCAGATTTATCATAGTGTTGTGATCGATGGGCCGATCTCCTTCCACGGCAAGATCCAAATCAGAGCCATCGTGCGTTGTCCATTCTACCCTGCTTCCAAACACCCATACGTTGACGTTGGGCCGTAGATGTTTTTGAAGAATGCGGCATACCTCCTTCATGTGATCCGGTGATATGTCGATCGGGCTAGTCAACAGACATGTTCATCTCCTTGAGGCGGGCCAGGGTGTATTGTACATCCTGCAGAAAATCCGCCGCGCCCTCAAAGATCTCTTGCGCCTTGTCCTCGTTGTATGTGTGGCTGGTGGTCCCCCGGTTTTTCCTGTATTTGCGCCAGACGGTCACGTCGGAGCACACCAGCCTCTTGCCGAACGCCTCCCGTATGACCTCGTTGAAAGTCATATCCTCAATTGTTGCAGGACTGGCGGCCGTCTCTGCCAGATGACGCCTGAGCATTTTGAACGTAACTTCATAGGTAAACTCAAAGGCCTGGATGGTGGCCGACCGCAGCTGCCTCTGCAGTGCGGCATCGTTTCTGGCCTCCTCGCGTTTGTATATGGCCAGGGACTCTTCCAGCTGTGAGACCGCGTCCTCCAAAGGTCCGAGATCAAGACTCATGCTGCATCCTCCACAGCTGCGAACCCTAGGTTCCTTATGTTTTTCGTGATGATCCTGTCCAGCTTTCGCGCTTCGGACTGCTGCCTGTCCCACTCGGCCGCCAGGCGCCTCATCTTTTGCTCGAACGGCTCGCCGTCGCCTTCCTCCTGCGGCGCAGAGCCCACGTAACGCCCAGGCGTGAGCACGTGGCCGTGCTCGCGAACTTCCTTTATTTCTACGCTTTTGCAAAAACCCGGTACATCTCTGTACCCTTTTTTGTCCTGCCATGCATGATACGTGCCTGCAATCTTCCGCACGTCTTCCTCGTCCAGTACGCGGTGGATGCGGTCCTCCATTCTGCCCATGCTGCGGGCGTCTATGAACAGCACCTTCTTTTCGCGCCTTTCGCGCCTCCTTGACAAAAACCACAGGCATGCGGGTATCTGCGTCGAGTAGAACAGCTGGCCCGGCAGGGCCACCATGCAGTCGACCAGGCCCGCCTCGACAATATTCCTGCGTATTTCCCCCTCTCCGGAGCTTGTGGATGACATGGATCCGTTGGCCAGCACGAATCCAGCTACCCCCTTTGGCGACAGGTGGTGTATCATGTGCTGCACCCACGCAAAGTTGGCGTTGCCTGCCGGCGGTATGCCGTACCTCCACCGCCTGTCCTCCCGCAGGTGCTCGCCGCCCCACGACTTGACGTTGAACGGCGGGTTGGCCAGTATAAAGTCCGCCTCAAGATCGGGATGGAGATCCTTGCGGAAGCTGTCTCCGTGCTCGACCTTTCCCTCGATTCCGCGTATGGCGAGGTTCATCTTGGCCAGCCTCCACGTGGTGTGGTTGGACTCCTGGCCAAAAATGCGGATTGTCCCGCGCGCCCTGCCGCCGTTACCGTTGCCCGTGGCGTGCCTGCGTATGAACTCCTTGGACTGTACGAACATCCCGGCCGAGCCGCAGCACGGGTCGTAGACCCTCCCGCCATAAGGCTCGAGCATGTCCACCAGCAGCCGGACCACGCTGTGGGGCGTATAGAACTCCCCTCCCTTTTTGCCCTCGCTGCTGGCAAACTGGGACAGAAAATACTCGTAAATGCGGCCCAGCACGTCCTTGGAGCGCGACTCTTTGTCACCTATTGGAATGTTGCTGATGGTGTCGACGAGCTGGCCCAGTACTGACCGGTCAACCCGGAGGCTCCCGTACGTCTTTGGCAAGACGTCCTTGAGTGTCGGGTTTTCCTTTTCAACGCGGATCATCGCGTCGTCTATGATCTTCCCGATGGACGGCTGGCGGGCATTTGACATTATGTTTGGCCAGCGCGCGCCTTCCGGGACCCAGAAGACGTTGTCTGACGCATACTCGTCCCTGTCTTCGGGGTCTCCCCACTCGCTGGAAGCTATCCCTTCGTACTGCTCCATAAACGAATCCGAGACGTACTTGAGAAATATGAGCCCCAGGACCACGTGCTTGTATTCGGCCGCGTCCATGTTGTTTCGCAGGCTGTTTGCCATCCGCCACTGCTCGCTCTCAAAGACGTAGCTGCCCCGGTCGGCGGGTCCCGGATCCGCGGCGCTTGCCTTCTTGCGTGTGTTTTTTTGCACGGCGGCTCCCTTGGCCGTACTGCGCTGCCCCTTCAAGGCCGGCGACCCCCGCCCAGCCTTGCGGCCTTGCCCCGCAGCAGGGCCGCCTGTCTTGCCGTGTGTTTTTTGCGCAGGGGCGCCGGCAGCATGGGCAGCAGGTCGTCTGCCGCGTCCAAGTAATGCTCCGCTCTCTCCCACGCGTGCTCCAATGCCTCGAGGACGTTCTCCTGCTTGGCCTTGTCTGGCTTGTTCTGGGGGCTGATGTACAGCGACTCCTTGCCCGCCTGATAGTACAGGTATTTTCTGCCTTTGGACGTCTTGACTGTGAATGTCAATATCGTATTATATGACATGCACCTTATAACTGAATCGTGAGTTATCCGATTTTATGGTATCTTGGAAGGCGATGTTCTGGGCCGGAGAAGCGGAGATCTCAACGGACTCAAAGCCATTGCAAACCAGGGGCGTTCTCTTCGCCCTCCTTGGCCGCCGCCTGCTAGGGCACGTCCCCCCGAACCTAGGCGGATCGACTTTTCATACAATACGCACGTCCCCCCGCCTGAAAATCATTAAATAATCAGGTCAGGGAGCACTCCCATGACCCTGCCTCCAAGTGCGCACGTACCCCGCGAGTCGTGGCCGAACTGGATATGGTACTCGATTGAGTTTGGGATAGTGCTGGCGGCCTCCATGCTGGTGTCCCGCGAGATCACCGACTCCGTCGAGGAGCTGGCGCCCGACGTACAGAACTACCTCTTCATGGGGATAGTGGGCCTGATATTCTTGGCCTGGTACATCGGGATAAGGGGATTCGTGCTCAAAAAGAAGATCCTGCGGAACACCTACTAGGGATACGCTCCGCCCGTCGTCCCTTCCGCCATGTGAGTTAGCTGCCTTGGTACGCCGTCTTGTCCGCGATGCCGGCGTCCGCAAAGGCGCGCCTGCGGTTCATGCAGGACTCGCACCTGCCGCACTGCCGCCTTCTGCCCGCGTAGCAGCTCCACGTCTCGTATATGCGGTCCCCGAGCGCGTCGGCCCCCAGCCTTACCAGTTCCCTCTTTCCAATCCCCGCCGAATACGGGGACCATATCTCTATCTCGCGCCGCACGCCCAGTTTTATCCCGTCCGACTCGCCGGCGTTGAACGCGGCCTGGAGCCTTCTGGCAAACGGGGGCCTGCAGTCCGGATAGTGCGCGTCGCCGGTATGGGCCCCGTACGCGACGCGCGTCGCCCCGACCGAGAACGCCCACGCGGACGCGATCGAGAGAAAGACCGCGTTTCTGATCGGCACCACGATAGAGTACTCGAAGGAGCCCGGCAGCTTGCTCTTTGAGCTCGTCAGGACGTTCGAGTCGCCGTACAGCCCCCTCATAAAGCCGATGTCGACTATCCTGTGCCGCTTGAGCCGCAGCCTCCTTGCCAGCCTCCTGGCCGCGTCCAGCTCGGGGCCCGCCCTCTGGCCGTACGAGAACGTTATGCCGTACACCTCGTCGTACTCGGCCGCCTGCATAGAGGCCACGCACGTCGAGTCGATCCCGCCGCTGAACACCACGACGGCCCTTCTTGGCGGGCGGCCCTTGGTACCGCCACTCCCCTTCTGGGCGCCCGCGCCCCTCTTTTTCGCCTTCACGCGCACCACGCCGCCACCTAGGATACTATCCTTGCCCCCCCTGCGGGCCTGCAGACAACGGTCCTGCACGGGACGCCCGCGGACCTGAATCCGGCCGACATCGCGGCCGTTATCTTCTGCTGCGCCCTGCGCGTACCGGTCGTTATCGATATGACGGAGGGGCCCGCCCCGCTTATCATCACCTCCTTTGCGCCCGCCCCGAGCGCGGCCTCCTTGACGCGATCAAAGCCCGGTATCATGTGCTTTCTTGCGGGCTCTGCTATCGCGTCCGCCGTGATCCCGGAGCCAAGCATGCTGTTGTCCCCCGTCGCCAGGGCCGCTGCAAGCAGCGCCGCGTTTGCCGTGTTGATTGCGCTGTCCCCGAGCGGCACCTTCCTGGGGAGCACGCCCCTTGAGACGGCCGTCTTTTTGTCCGGGACCTTTATTGTGGGGATTGCCACACAAAACCTCAGCCTCGGGGACGGCCTGAATCCGGCCAGCGCCATGGGGCTGCCGGGCCTGACCACCACGAACCCGCCCATGACCGAGGCCGCCACGTTGTCGTAGTGTACGGTGCCCGCGCTCGCCCTCTCGCCCTCGCCGGCCGCGGCCACGAGCTCGGCCGGGGACAAGTCCAGGCCGAACAGGCTGTCGCACGCGACCGCGGCGGCCGCGGCCGACGCCGCGCTGCTCCCAAGCCCCAGCCCCGTGGGGACGCCCTTCCTGATTGCTATCTTGATGTCGTCGGTTATGCCGCGCCCCCTGAGCATGTGCCTTGCCACCAGCCCCGCCGTGTTCGAGTCGGGGTCCGCAGGCGGCAGGGGCGCTGTCCTGCCCGGACTCCCCCTCCTGGAGCCCGTGCTTGTAATGGATATCCTGCCGGCCCCCGAGCTCCGCCCTGCTATGGATACTGAGACCTCGTCGTAGAACGCGTCGAGCGCAAGCCCGAACGCGTCAAAGCCGGGGCCCAGGTTTGCCGAGCTGCAGTACGCCCTCGCCTTCTTCCGCGTTCCCTTCGCGGCGAGCGGGGCCCTTGTGGTGGCGCCCAAGCCGTTCACCCCGCCGTCCTGACGCGTGCCGGAGGCCGCGACCCTGCTGCTGCTATCATGTCAGTCCTCCACCTCCTCTCCTCTGTTAAGTATTCTGCTGAGCGCCCCCTCCAGGGTTACCAGCCCGTCGCCGGTCACGTTAGATACCGGGACAAGCCCCTGCGCAAACCCGCCTATGTTGAGCCCGCGCAGTATGCTGCTGGTAAGCGTGTACGTCTCGCCGTCGGACTCGGCCGCGACCGCGTCCTCAAGCGAGCTGAGGCTGGAGGACCACCTGAGTATCTCCCTGATCTTTGGGCCTATCAGGTCCGTCTTGGTGACCGCGTTTATGGCGGGCAGCCCGAGCCGCAGCCTTATGGAGGTGGAGAGCAGGGCTATTGACACAAAGTTGACCGGCGTGGTGATCAGGGCGCCGTCAAACAGAAAGATGCTGGTCTTCTCCCCCGCCGATATGTTGTCGACCACGTACCCCCCGCTTGAGCGGTACGCGAACAGCTCGACTTGGCCCGGCGTGTCCACTATGAGATAGTCCGGGTTCACGTCGTCGACCTGCGCCCGTATGTCGTCTATCTTGGAGGCTATCAGGTCGCTTGCCATTATCAGCGAGCCGTTGGGGCCCAGGTCGTACTGCCGCATTATGGACACCAGGTCGACGTGGTCCCTGACGTCTATGTCGCACGCGTAAGGCAGGCTCTCGACGCCCGCGTCCAGGTTCAGGATGGCCGCAAACGCGCCGTTTTTCGTATAGTATTCGTGCAGCTTTGAGGTGAGGAGGGACTTGCCGCTTCCGGCGGTCCCGGATATAAAGACGGACTTCAACTGGACGGCCGTGCCTGCCGCCCTTTATTCAAAGCTTGCAGGGCTGCCGCCCGTGCCTGCGTAATAATTTAGTTCATATTTTCCATTTCTGGGGTTTTCTGCAATGAACTGGAGGCTGGCAGTGGTGCCCGTTACGCTCATACCCATAGTCATCATAGCCGTCCAGTTCGACATAGAGCTGGACGACGTCCTCGCGATAGGGATAGTGCCGTTTGTGGGGGCGGTGGGGGCCATGATGGCAAAGCTCGGGCTGCAGGGGATAAAGTTCGCGTACATAACGCGCAGGTATCTTGCGGGGTTTGACTCCGTGCTGAGGCTGACCGGCGTCAGGGTCGGCTCCGAGTTCATAAAGTTCACCACCCCGATGTTCGTGGGCGCCGAGTTCATCGTGATATACTACCTGCACAAGAAGGGCGTAAAGCCCTCAAAGTCGACCTGGATTGCCATCATGGACATAGTAACGGAGGTGCTGGCGGGGGGGCTGCTCTCCATCGCGGCCGGCATCATAGCGCTCGCAAGCGGGGCGTACCTGGTGGCGGCCATCGTGCTTGGCACCAGCATATTCGTGACCACGCTGTGGATGGTGCTGTTCCTGCTCTCATCCAAGCGCACGTTCCAGGTGCCGCGCGTCCTGGCGTCGCTCTCGGTCAGGCTCGGCAAGGAGAAGGCGGCCAAGTACGTCAAGGAGACCAACACCTGGATGGAGGAGATCTGCAGCATGAGCAGGCAGCACCTCAGGACGCCGGAGGCAAAGAAGGTGTTTGTCGTGTCGTTTCTGATCTCGCTTGCGTCGTGGTCGTTTTACGGCATATCCTTCATGATAATATCGCTGGGGCCCGGCTATGTAATCGGGGCGTTTGAGTCTATAATGGCCGTGATGGCGGCAAACGCGATAGGAAACCTGCCGATTACGGTGGGCGGCTCCGGCCTGGCAGAGTTTGGGATAGTGGCGTACCTGTACAACCTGGACCCGTTCAACCTGCAGGCGGGCGCCGGGACGGACACTCTTGCGTGGGACGCGGTCATCGGGTGGCGCATCGCCACGTATTACGTGCCGATTGTGATTACCTGGCTGCTGCTAGTCAAGCTGGCGCTCAGCCGCGTGTCCCGCAACCAGCAGGCGGCCGCGGGCGGCCCCGGCGGAGACTAGGGCCCCGTACCCTCCTGCCTGCCGCGCGGCGGGCCCGCGACGCCGCCGGAGAATACTTTAATTGAAAATGACGCGCCGTTACGCGATGTCCGACGCGCCAGCAAGCGATCCCGGCGGCGGGAGGGACGAGCTCGTCGCGATGCTGCAAAGGACGGGGGCCCTGAGGCTCTCTGACAGGAGGGAGTTCAGGCTGGCATCGGGCGAGATGTCAGACCACTATTTTGATCTCAGGCTGCTGTGCGGCGATCCGGACGGCATAGGCGCCGTGTCCGCGGCCCTGTATGACATGATGGTGCGGACGGGCGCGCCGCGGTCGGTGGGCGGCATAGAGTCCGGCTCCATCTCTATTGCCGCGGCCATATCGCACCTGAGCGGGCAGCTCCACAGGCGGGATCCGTCGTCGCCGTCGCTGCCGTCCTTTTTCGTAAGGAAGGGCCGCAAGGGGCACGGGACGCAGAAGATGATAGAGGGCGTGATAGAGTCGCCTGCAGTCGTGGTGGAGGACGTGGTTACGAGCGGCGGCTCGGCGCTCAGGGCGGTAGATATAATCCGCGACGCGGGGTACGAGTGCGGCCATCTGATGTGCGTGGTGTTCCGGGGATCCGACGCGCAGCAAAAAGAGATAGAAAAGTCCGTGAAGATTCGGTACCTGCTCAGATCCGACTACATACTAGGGCGCCTCCGTGCATGAACCGCCGTTCCCCTGCGGCGCGGCGTCACGTGCAAGGAAGCGCCGCAAGGGCCGCCGCGTGAGAAGCGCACCGCTGGCACAACCACTTTATCCCCGCCATGTATTACGACATTGTGGATTTCACCGGCAAGACGGTCCTTGTCACTGGAGCCTCATCCGGGATAGGCAGGGAGTCTGCAATACGGTTTGCGCGCGGGGGCGCCGACCTGGCCCTGGTGGCAAGGAGAAAGGACGTGCTCGATGCAGCCGCGTCCTCGCTCGAATCCAGATACGGCGTCCGCGCCAAGGCGTACCAGTGCGACGTGTCGAAAAGGGAGCAGGTCTCGCGCATGACCCGCCTGGCGCTCGACGAGTTCTCGGGCATCGACGTTCTGGTGAACAACGCGGGCTTTGCGATCAGCGGGGCCGTGTCCGCGCTGTCAGTCGAGGACATCGAGTCGCAGATGCAGACCAACTACTTTGGGATGGTATACTGCACGAAGGGGCTGCTGCCCCACATGCTCGAGAGGGGCTCGGGACACATCGTCAACGTGGCGTCGGTTGCCGCGAGCTTTGGGCTGCCCGGCATCGCGCCGTACTGCGCCTCCAAGTCTGCGATGCTGGGGTTCTCCGAGGGGCTGAAGCACGAGCTGAGGGGGACCGGCGTGGGCGTAACGGTGGTCAGCCCCATAATGGTCAGAACCGAGTTCTTTGATCATCCGTGCTTTGAGAACGTGCCGCGCAGCCCGGCCGCCTCGCTGGGCCCCGGCGCCGCCGCCAAGGCCGTGCTGCAGGCCGCAGGCTCATCGAGGCTCGAGATCATAGTGCCGCCGCCGGTCCGCGCCGCGGTGTGGCTCAAGCACACGTTTCCGTTCGTGATGAATCCCATACTTGGAAGGGCGTTCAGAAGATACATGCGCTAGCAGCGCGCCGCCTGCCCGCCGCGTCTTCTCCCTTCCGTCGCCGTCACCTAGTCGTCGGCCGCCCCGTCCGCGTCGACTGCCTCCAGCGACTGCAACCCGAACCTATAGATTGCGTCCATCTCTATGCCCTTTTCATTCAACAGGTACTCTGCTGTCTTTTTGCCAAGCGGGGCCTTGTGCTGCTCGAATACAAAGCAGTACACCGTGCCCTTCTCCAAGGCCTTCGTATCAGTGCCGGCAGGCACGTCCATCGTAATGATGTGTCTTCCGTCCTCCACCGGCTCGTACAGCTGCACGTCGGCCTTGTTGTCCTTGTCATACAGCTCCAGTATGACCCCCGTCCCGTCCACCCTTCTGGCGTCCGTAAACTCGGCATTCTCGATGTCGCTGACCACCCAGTCAGGAAGCTCGTCTGGCATTACTCTTCCTGCTTTTCCTTTTTGCTCTTCTGCCACCAGTTCAGGTAGTCGTCCTGCCTGTCCTCGCGCGTCTTCTCACGCTGGTTCAGCTTGTACCTGATGTCCGACACCTGCTCCCTCGTGGCGTACAGCCCGCACCGCTTGCATATGAAGTGCTTTGTGGCCGTGTCAAGCTTCATGGGGATCTCGATCTGGTCGAACAGCTTGTACAGGTCGTCCCTGCCCCTGTCCTCCTCGGGCGTCTCCTCCTCGTACCGATCCTGTATCTTCCTCTTTTCCTTTGCCGCGCATTCCGGACAGTTGGGCATGTATCTTGACGCCAAATTTTTTCCTTAAAAAGCCTTACCGATAGCGGTTCGGGCGCGGATACCGTTTCGCGGCTTGTCAGATCGGGCGCGCCCGGAGAGCCGCACCAAAATTTGGCGCGGCCCGTCAGTGTTGGCCGTACCCTAATTTTATGCCCACATATTTTTTGAACGGTTTGGGATCCGCCCGGCGCCCTCTAAGGCCTGCAACCGGCGCATGGCCGTTGCCCCCTTCTTACAGCTTTCAAAAACGGCGCAGTCCATCTAATGATGCGGAACGCGTGGATTCGTGTGCGAACCGGGCGTTTGTGGCCATCTCCAATAATAATAATAATCGACAGTCCAACGCGCGGCTCATCTCGTCATCCCTTTCGGTCCGTTCGCCCATCGAACATTGCCGCGCGCCGGACCTACGTCGGCCATGCGCCGCGTCTTATTATCCCTATTCCCCGAGGATGTCAGACGCGATCTTGGCCGCGTTCTGGGCCCCGCCCCCGTCAAAGTTCCTGGAGAACTCTGACAGTCTGTCTGCGTACTCGGATCCGTTGCGCCTTATGTCGCGTATGGCCTCGATGATCTGTCCCGTGCTGTTTGCCAGGGCCCCGAGTCCGCGCTCGCGGGCCCATCTTATGTTGTTCGTGTGCTCGTCGTATATGGGAACCCCTATGATGGGCTTTGCCTTGCCCCCCATTATCTCGCCCATTACCGTGTGCGAGCCGTTGATCACGGCATAGTCGCACGCGCCAAGCACCGCGTCCTTGTCGCCCTCGGCCAGAAAGCCCACGTCGATCTGGATCCAGTCTGCCCCCCTGTCGGCGGCCTCTGCTATGGTGTACCTCCTGCCGCCCGCATCAGTCACCGAGTCGATGCTGCCGTCGTTTCTTGCATGCGAGACTATCCTGCGCTCTGCCCTCATCTCGTCCCTTGCAAAGGCCTCCTCGTACCTCCTGCCGGTCCCGTCGTTGGTGGACTTGTCGCCCGTGCGCATCCAGTACCCAAAGCCTCCCGTGCCGTTCTGCCCGAGCAGCCTGGCCAGGTTCGTGTCTGACCGTTTCTCTGCTGTAGCCGATCCTCCGCCGCCTCCGCCTCCGCCGCCGCGATCCTCCGTAAAGTGGCCCACGTACACGACCTTTTCCCTCTCGACCTCGTCTGGAAAGTTGAGGTTGTGCTCGCATATGGTGTGCGGCGGCGGCGAGTCGGCCACCAGAATCTTGGTGGCCTTTGCTATCTGCCTTGCTATGAATGCGGCCGCGGGGTACAGGTACGCCCGCGTTCTGTACAGTCTGGGCCTGAACTGGTTCGTGACGAACAGGCACGGTACGCCCCTGTTGCGTGCAAGTATGTTTGAGCCCACGTCGCCGTCGTTTACCACCAGGTCAAACTTTTGCGCGTCGTACAGCCTGCGCTCCTGGCGCAGGTAGTTGGCAATCTGGGATACGAGGGCCGGGTTTCCCTCCACCGGGAGCAGCAGGTTTGCAAGCGACCTTGAGAGGCTGGGGCCCATGTCGCCGTCTATGGGGGTCGGCATCAGGATCTCGTGTATTCTGTCGGTTTGGCCCCCATCCGCCCCGAAGCGCTCAAGAAGTCTCTGGTATATGCGGCCCTTGCTTGAGTAATGCACCTCCGTTGCCGCGCCGCCGCCCATCCGCGCCGCCAGCGCCCTGTCAAACCTCATCATTCTAGAGTAGTGGCCGCCCCCCCACGGGTAGATGAACTGTCCTATCTTGCGCATGAGGCGCCAAGACCACTGCCCGTTTAAATTGTGATCTGCCTGGTGCCCTAGGACGACCCGGATGATTCCGGGTACAGCGAGTCGAGAATGTCGTGCGTGTTGTTTGCGCCCACCCGGACGGTGACCTTCTGGCCCTGTTCTGCCTTGGCCGCGCCGTCCTGCCATCCTGCGTCGGCCGTCCCTCCGGCCGCGCCCGCCATTGCAATCTCCTTCTCCAGCCTCTTGACGCCGGCGTCCCCCAGCACCAGTTCGCGCGCGATCCCGTAGATGCCGTCCTCGTCCGTTCCTGCAAGGGGCACGAGCGGTGCCATGCCGTGCTCGGTTACGTACAGCACGTGGGCGTCCACGACGTCGGCCGGAAACGCGGCGGGGGGTGTGGCAAGCGCCATCCTGGAGCCCGGTCCCTGCATGGACTGCATGGCCCCGGTGACGGCCCCGACAAAAGCCCGGTACTTTCCACCGGCGCTGCGGCCTCCGCGGTCCCGGCTGCCGCCGTTCCCCATCCTTACAAACTCCAGCTCGACCTCCTGCCTCAGCATCCTCGGGATCAGCCGGTTCAGCATCCTTGCCAGGTTCAGCATCCCCGCCCTGCTCTTGTAAAAGACGGTTATCGAGACGTCGTATCCCTGGCGCATGCACGCAAAGCACGACGCGGCGGACATCTCGTCGTATACGGCGCACGCCGCGTCCCTCCGGCCGTCCCGCTGGGTCGGCACGCCCCCCGCGCCCACGTCCGAAAATATGCAGACGTACGCGTTCCTTGGCGTCACGTACGCGTAGATCTCCCTGTCAAACCTGCCCGCGGTCCCGGGAACCGCCCCCAGCTCCTCCTTTCTTTCTATGATTCTTGACGTGGCGGCCACCTCTGCGTCCTTTGCGATGAACCCCTTCGTGGTGCCCTCCACCGTAACCAGGAACCGCTCCCCCCTCAGCAGGAGGTTGCCGCCCACCGACACAATCTTGGAGACCAGCTCGTCAAGGCCGTTGCCGGCCCTTCTTGCTATGGCCACCTTCCTGACCCCGAACAGCAGCCCTATGGCAGACGACGCAAAGACCGGGTCGTTTGCGTGCACCAGTATGATGTCGCCGTCGCGGCCAACCGACCTGAACTCCTGTCCGCGTATCCTCAGGATTGTCTTGATGTTTGCAGTCAGCTGCGGGATTCTCTTCCGCGCAAACACGGTTGGAAAGACCAGCACGTACGAGGGGGCCTCTTCCATCGCCGTGTTGAGGCCGGTGTGCGTTTTTAACCTAGCGTTGCCTTGTGCTGGCGCCCCCGCCAGTCACTTGCGCCCGCTCCCTTGCAATGCGCCCCGCGACCAGCATTACGGCGTGGGGATACACCACGTGCTCCTTTTCGAGTATCCTCCCTGAGAGGGATTCCTCGGTATCGTCGGGCCTTACCGGCACCGCATACTGTACTATGATCGGGCCCGTGTCGACCCCCTCGTCTGCATAATGGACGGTGCATCCGGACCACTTTGCATCGTCCTCCAGCGCCTGCCTCTGCGCGTGCAGCCCCGGATACATCGGCAGCAGGGACGGGTGTATGTTCAGGACGGTGTGCTCCCTGACAATCTCGGGGGGCACTATCCGCATAAAGCCGGCCATGCAGACTATGTCGGGTTTTAGCTGCCGCAGCCTGGTGGCCAGCTCGCCCATGTCGGATATGGCGCTGCACTCTATCCCGTGCCGCCGGGCCGTCTCCATGCCGGGAGCGTCGGCCACGTTTGATATGACGTGTCTTACGCTGACGTTGGGTATGCGGCCCGCCTGCACGGCCCGTATTATCGCCTCCATGTTGCTTCCCCTGCCGGATATGAGGATCACCACGCTGAGCGTGGTGCGCGTCGTAGATGCCGGCGATGATGATGCCGGCGATGATGATGCCGGCGATGATGATGCCGGCGATGATGATGCCGGCG
>JAPPIP010000102.1:48492-52053 GCA_028820595.1 Nitrososphaerota archaeon
ATGATGATGCCGGTGATGCCGAGACCTTTCCTGTCCGCCGCCTGGCCACAAGACGGGGCCGGCGCATTATGTTATATGCGTTAAGGGTGAGCCCACCCATATGGGCCCGGGCTCACTGGCAGTCGCGTCAGAGCGGCAGGCGCGGCTCATGCTCTCCATGGCCAAGCGCATCGGAGGGCCCATATACCTGAGGCCGGCGCCGGACAACCCGGCCTGCTCGATCTCCGTCACTGACGTAAAGCCGACAGACGGCAGGCCATACTTTGCCGTATATCCCGACGACGAACAGGGCCTTGTATCCGACTGGATCGCCGACGTCTTCAGGACCACCATTCCCCCGATTGCAGCTGACATGATAAAGTCAGTTGGCGAGTACGGATCTCCCGCGTACGTGCGCCGCAACGATGACATCCTTAACACCTCTGAAGACATCGGCATCCATCCCGAGGTGCCGACGGATCGATCGTTTGTAGCAGTGGCCCCGGGAGACTCGCTTGACGCGGTCGTGGACCGGATCCTCAGGATTTCCATGGATTGACGGGCTCTTGCAAATATGGGCCAGACCGTCTTGACAAACCGGATGACTCTCTTGCCTGCCGTCCCCTACAACTGTCGCGCTTCTGTCCCTGCCGACTTCCACGGCCTGGCCCATATTTGGAGCAGTACCTGCCAATGTAATCAATATATAACAAACGCGCGGTCTTGGCGCATGCCGGGGTTCACCCAGAAGGACATGGACGAGCTGAACTCGTCTATTACCACCGCCGAGGACGCGCTCAGATGGGCCTCTGAGAACCTGCACCCGAGGGTGGCAAAGGCCTCCAGCTTTGGCGCCGAGGACGCCGTCCTGATCGACATCATGCTGAAGATAAACCCGGAGTTCCGGTTCTTCACCCTGGATACGGGGAGGCTTCCAAGGGAGACCTACGACACCATCGACAGGATCCGCAAAAAGTACGGCGTGGCGGTGGAGGTGGTGTTTCCCGACGCGGCCGAAGTTGAGGAGATGGTCAACGCAAAGGGGGTCAACCTGTTTTATGAGAGCGTGGAGAACCGCAAGCTCTGCTGCAAGGTGCGCAAGGTGCACCCCATAAACCGCATGCTTGCCGCGCTTGACGGCTGGATCACGGGCCTGCGCCACGAACAGACGAAGCTGCGCCACGCCGCCAATATGTTCCAGCTCGACGCGGCGCACGGCGGCATCGTCAAGATAAACCCCATCATAAACTGGACGTGGGAGGACGTCCAGAACTACATCAAGTCCCACGACGTTGTATACAACGAGCTGCTTGACCGGGGCTACCTGAGCATAGGGTGCGAGCCGTGCACGCGTCCCGTAAAGCCCGGCCAGTCGCTGCGCGACGGCAGGTGGTGGTGGGAGTCAGGCGGCGACCTGGAGTGCGGGATACACGTGGATCCCGTCTGATGCACGCGGGGCGTGGTTTCATATAGAGCCCCAAGGGAGAACGTGCATGTCCAAGGACGGCGGGGCGATCGGGGCGCACGGCGGCAGGCTTGTAAACCGCATGATCGCCCGTGACGGCGACGACACCGCGCACGGCGACATGTTCTCGCTCCAGATATCGGCCGATCTGGCAAACGACGTTGAGAACATCGCGGACGGGATCTTCAGCCCCCTTGAGGGGTTTCTGGGGCAGGGGGACGTCGAGAGCGTCGCCAAGAGGGGCAGGCTCGCGGACGACACGGCCTGGACCATACCCATCGTACTTGACGTGACGGAGGAGACCGCGTCTGCAGTGAAAGACGCAGGCGACGTCATGCTAAGGGATCCGCAGGGCACGGGCATCGCCATACTGCATGCAGAGGAGGCGTACAGGCCCGCAAAGGAGGCGCTGGCCCAGGGCGTCTACGGGACGACTGACAGGTCGCACCCCGGCGTGGCCCACACGATGTCGCTGCACGACAACTTTGTCTCCGGCGTGATAGACTATGTGCAGAGACCCGCGGACACGCCGCTGCGCTCGGACCGGATGACGCCGGTACAGACGCGCAAGGCCTTTGAGGAGGCGGGGTGGAAGACCATATGCGCGTTTCAGACGAGAAACCCGCCGCACGTCGCCCATGAGATGCTGCAAAAGACGTCGATTACGACCCGCGACGGCGTCTTTGTCAACCCGCTGGTAGGCCGCAAGAAGAGGGGGGACTTTGTGGACGACGTGATAATAAAATGCTACAAGGAGATGATACGGCTGTACTATCCGGAGAGCAGGTGCCACTTTGCCACGCTCCACACCGAGATGAGGTATGCGGGCCCGCGTGAGGCCATACACCACGCCATAATGCGACAGAACTACGGCTGCACGCACATCATCATAGGGAGGGATCACGCAGGCGTCGGCTCCTTTTACCATCCGTTTGCGGCCCAGGAGATATTCTCAGAGTATCCCGAGCTGGAGATACAGCCCGTGTTCTTTCCGGCGTTCTTTTACTGCGGCGAGTGCCTCACGTATACCAACGGAAAGTGCTGCCCGCACGGCGAGGGCGCCAGGGAGCAGATAAGCGGCACCCAGCTCAGGGAGATGATACAGGAGCACAAGCCGCCCTCAAAGTTCGTTCTGAGGCCGGAGGTATCCGATATAATACTGAACCACCCCAGCCCGTTTGTAGAGGAATGACTTTTGCGCGTACGTTGCAGGCTGACGCGGCAACAACAACGGCGGCAACCATGACAGACTCGGTTCATTTATTCGGGGTGGAGGCCGGCACGTGACATGCGGGTGGCAGGCGTTGCATCGTCGGTGCTTTTGGCCGTTGTGGCAGCCGCGATGGTACTGTATGGCGCGGACGCGTGGGCCCAGGATCAGGATGCGCAGCAGCAGCAACAACAACAACACGACATAAAGAACCCGTCGCTGGTAATCGAGGCCGTTACGGTCGACTCGCCAGAGTTCAACCGCGTGCTGCGGGACGCGCCGATCGTAATGCTGGAGCAGCCCCACATCGTAAGCTGGCAGGCCACTATAGACAACGATCTGGTGTACGCGCACCCCGGGGGCAGCGCCGTGCTCAGGCTGTACGATCAGGAGTCGAGGGACGAGTTTGTAGAGGTCGGGATGGGGGCAAACCCGGACAACAGGTTCTGGGTGGCAGTCCAGACCCCCAAGGAGGGCTACGTGGTGGTGCACAGGGACGGCGAGCGGGGATGGTACCCGCAGGCAAAGGTCATAGTATCATATACCGATAGGGCGGGGATGACCGTCAACAACGGCGCCCGGATCGTGGTCACCAACCTCGACATCGGGCTGTTCGCGCCGGATTCGTACTCCGTGCACGGCATGGAGGGATCGACCGACCCGCCTGCCACCGTCTCCGGCGACCTGCTCGTGGAGTTCCTGTCAGGCGACCCGTCGCAGAACGCCTTTGCGCTCTTTCCGTTCTACGTGGCGGCCGGCATAGGCATTATTGTGGGCGCGCTGTACCTGACAAAGAAGCGGTGATGCGCTCAGTAATGGTCATCATTAGACATTATGCGTAATCCCCCTTTTGGTAACAGCTCTTGATTTTGAAGTTTCTTTATATGCTCAGGCAGAAAAGCATTTA
>JAPPIP010000130.1 GCA_028820595.1 Nitrososphaerota archaeon
GCATGGCCGCCTCGATCGTCCTTCGTGACGTCGCGGGAGTGCCGTTTGATCCGGGCGGTCCGGGCTGACGGGCTTCGGTTCCATCTACTGTATAAAGAAACCCCTTTTTGTTCATATAATTTGGCAAAAACGAGAGCGGCCTGTTTCAAAAACCACGCGTCGGTTTCGGCTCCAAGTGTTCATAATAAACACGAGTCCTGCAGAAACGGCCGGGCCGGGCGCCCAGATCGGCAAGCAACCACCTGCGGCGGGGCGCCCGGACGTATGGCTGCGTTAAATGGATCCGCGGTTGTCATTGTGTGGGCAGACATGGGGATGCCCGGGAGTCCCACATTTCCAGTGAGCTGTCAAGGATGGAGGCCCACAGGCAGCACGACCCGGCGGACGAGGCCGTCTGGGAGAACGAGCGCGTGATGTTCATGGAGTGGGCCGAGGGGGAGCGAAAGAAGGCAGACGAGGAAGACGCCAAGGAGGCAGGCGGCGGTTCCCCCTAGCCGCGTGCAAACGGGTTCCATCCGCGCCTGGCGGCCGCGTGCTGCAACATCTGCACGGTCATGACAAACCCGCCGCCGACCATGGTACCACTGGTGCCGCCGAGGCCCGGCAGCCGCCCAGTCCTGTACGTCTTCAGCCGCCCCAGCTTCACCTCTCCGCCGGCCCAAGATACTGTGCAGTTGTCTGAAAGCCCGAGCATCTGGTCCGTCTCAAATGACAGCGACTCCGACACCCTAATCACACAGTCGTGCGTCACCGTGCTGCCGCGCACCACCACGCGCCGCCCCTCCAGAACGCATCCGTCCCGCACGTCCCAGACGTCCACTATATCACCGCGTATGCGGGCCGGTCCGGTGCAGTTGCGGAGCACCGCGTTCCCACCGTCGGCCGTTATCCTCGCATGCAGCGACGCGTCCCAGCTCACACCCACGCGCACCTTGTCCCTTTCCACGCGCCTCAACCCAAACACGTCGACTGCAAAGACATCGCGCCCCCTGACCTTCGCGCCGTTAATCGCGTTGCCGCGTATGTCCACACCGCCATCCCCGCGCAGCACCGTCCCGTGCGGCCCACCCCACGGCGGGCTTGACACGTCGCCGTAAACCGTAATGCGCCCCCCAAACCGGAGCCTCCCCGCCCTCAGCCTGCCGGCGACCCGCACGGACCCGCCGTACTTTTCAAACGTAGACTCACCAAAGTCCGCCGTCCCGAACGTCGACGGGTCGGCGCACCACTTCCCGGCCCTGCGCATTTCCGCGTGCAGCCCGGCTGCCTCGTCCTCCCCGCCCATCGCGGGATTCACGAGCGCCTCGTACGCCCTCCTCGCGGCCATGAACTCACTGCCGTCCCCTCCCCCACCGCCGACGTCCGGGTGGCACTCCAGCGCCCGGCGGCGGAACGCCTCCCGTATCTCATTGCGGTCCGCGCCCCTGCCGACGCCGAGCACCGCGTGGTGGTTCTCCATGCATGTGATACGCACGCCTTTGTTATAACTCGTCCCTCCAAGGTACTCCTCCGGTCCCGTCGTTTTTAAAAAAACACAAGTCGTCCGTACCGCGTTGCGGAATCGCACGTGTCCACTAAGATGCTGACCATAATCTGGCACATGCTGCACGACAGGAAGCTGTACAACGGTACGAAGGATGAGCTGTACGCTCGAAAACTTAAGCTGTAGTCCCAATAGACCCCAGGATGGATGAAAGTCGGGCCTTGACACCGGGAGGACTTACATAGATGGAAGCAGTGCTGGATCTTCTTTGAAATTTTAGTTGTCGGCCGCGGCGAAGGTAAAAGCCGTCTGTTCGTCACACCCCCACCGTTTTGACGGCGAAGCAGCGTCCGGCAGGGTGACGCCACACATACCTATTGACCCAATGATCTCTCGGGGGTTTCACCGGTATATATCCACAAGACCTTGGAAGCAGAATCTATGCTTGAGCCGTCAGACACCGTACAAGTAATTGTATACGATATTAATGAATAAGTGGCTCCTAGGGGCGCTCTAAACGTAATTGATGATGAATTACCATTAAGCCACCAGATGGGTGGTTCTGAAGACCAACTATATGTCAACGTTTCTCCATCTGGGTCAGTTGATCCCGAACAATCTGCAGTTATTCTGGGTGGTTGTATTATGGATGTAATCGTTGCTGCAGTTGGAGACAAGTTCATTATCGCAGTTGGGGCGGTTTCATTCCTTGTTGAGATTGTGACGGTGTTGGAGATCGGGGATGTCCCCTGGCTGTTGACTGATGCCACGGCGAACTGGTAGATGGTGCTGGAATTAAGGCCTGTTACGACGTGCGAGCTGACGGTCTTGCCTACGTTGTTGACCAGCATGGTGAGAACAGATTGAGCGGCCGGGATCCTGGAGAATATCTTGTAACTGGTTATTGTGTTGTCGTCCGGTGCTGTCCATGACAACGTGACGTTGTTTGCGGTGGACGTGGCCATGAGGTTTGTGGGGGCGGGCGGGACGGTGTCATGCGGTGTCGGTGTCGGAGTAGGTGTTGGCGCTCCTGACACGGGCGGTGCCGTGGCAGCAGTGCCGTTGTGTAAAACGGAGCCGCCTCCCAGGTCCAGATCGGGGCCTGCATACGTCACGGTAACTGCGGTGCCGCTGGGTATCACGGTCACCTGTAGTGTTCGTTCCGTCGAGTTCTGCAGGTTCTGTATAGAGGATACGGTGCCGCTGCTCAGGGTAAAGTTAGATGCCGAGAATGCGTGCGACGTGTTCTTCGAGAGCGTTATTACAATTGACGTGCGCGCGTCGTTCAGCACGGCCGTGAACGACGCGTCCGGCTCGACTGCGGCGGGGCGGAATATCCTGACGTTGTCCACCTCGACGCGCTCGTCGCTCCTGTCCGACTCGGCGCGGAGCCTGAACTCCGCGGAGTTCTGCGGTATGGACAGGCCGATGA
Organism: Nitrososphaerota archaeon; assembly: GCA_028820595.1. Lineage (GTDB taxonomy): Archaea > Thermoproteota > Nitrososphaeria > Nitrososphaerales > Nitrosopumilaceae > Nitrosopumilus. Next base: position 2,916 of record JAPPIP010000130.1, read on the forward strand.
CTGACTTCTCCCACCTGTCAGTGTCGCCGCCGTTGCGGTCCGTATAGGAGGCAAGGACGGTCCAGGTCGCGCCGCCGTCTGCCGAATATTCCACGTACAGCCCCTCGTCGCGGTCTGCCTTTGCGTCGACGTACCGGTCGAGGGATATTGTCAGTGGCTCGGTGGTGTTAAGCGCGGCCCGCAGCGTGAGGATGCACGAGTCGTTGCAGTTTGCCGACGAGACGACCCTGTTTGCAGAGGCGTCCTGGTCCGGGACGGACACGGTGGGGGGCAGCCTGTACCAGGTGCCGTCCCCGGTGTGCCTCCAGTCCTGGGTCGTTTTGTTCTGAAAGTCGTGGTGCACCGTATAGACCGATCCCGCGGGCGCCGCCAGCTGCGCGGGGGCGGCGGCCGCCCTGGCGACAAAGGTACCGCCGGAGGCGGGGGTCTTTGCCACCGGGTTGCCGAACGCGTCGCGCGCGTCGGAGAGCAGCAGCCGGACATCTCCGCGCTCGCCGTCCAGCATGTGCGAGTACGTGTATACTGTGTCGGAGAGCCTTGTCATGGTGGCGGCCGTGGTTGTGGCGCCGTCGGTTATGGTGATGGTCGGGGGGAACCAGTCGTGTATGGGCTCGCTGAACGTGGCGTTGACCTGCATGGCGCCGCTTGCCGGCACGGGGGACGGAACGGTCACGTTTCCGGTCGGGCCGACGGAGTCGTAGCTCTGCGCGCCTCCCCTCAGCGAGGCTATGTGCGGGGCCGTCGCAAATATGACGCGGGCGTTCCAGTCCTCCGCCGTGCCTGCCGAGGTGGTGGTTCCAAAGAAGTTGCGGTGTGGATCGGACCATATGCCCTGCCTTCTGCACACCTCCTCCTTCTGGTCGGTGCTGGTGTCGTTGCAGCTGTCATGGCTCTGCGACATCACGGTCCTGCTGCCCGCGCCCGTACTTGTGTCTGTGCGTGCGTGGTAATACCCGTGGCCGTAGCTGAACTCTGTGTTTGTCTCGTTCTCCGCGTCGTACCCTGCCCCCTGCAGTCTGCCCATGACGCTGGTAAACGAGTGGGCTGAGACGCAGACGCTCTCGACTGCGGCAAATGACTCGCCCGTGTCTTCTGCCAGCAGTGTGTGTGCCTCACCGCACGTGTTTTTCAAGTCTCTGTTGTCGTCGTTTGTATGCACATAATCTCCCACGAACATTACCACCGCGTCGGCGTTCACGCGCGCTATCTCGGCATGGGCGCGGGCAAACAGGGGGTTGCCCGCGTTCATCAGGTTTTGCAGGTCGCCCGTGACGCTGCCCGCGTCGACGTACCCGCCTATCGTGCGGTGGCCTGCAAGGTTGATGCTTACCGGAAGATCGTTCTGCTGGTAGGCGCGGTTGGCCGTGTCGACTGCCAGCCGCGCCAGCTGGCTTGCAGTCCCCCCATAATCGGTTACAGCCTCCGGGGTCATAGCCACATAGACGTCGATGGCCACCGCGTCGGTGCCAGCGTCCTCGTCGTACTCCTTCCACCCTACGTATGCGGACTCCAGTTTGGATATCTGATCCCTGTCGACTGTGGTGATTGTATCAGAGGCCCCCGAGGCCCCCGAGGCCCCGACCAAGGTGTCCGCCCGATCGCCGCCCGTGCCGACCGGCGGGAACCGGGACATGTCAAGCTCGTACACCTCGTGTATATCAGAGGAGACGTGCAGTATCTCAAACGTCCTGTTCTGGGCATAGATGAGCCCGGACACCTCGCTGCCGTTTACGACCAAGATCGCGTCAGAGACGCGGTTGCCGGAGCCAAACCAGGTGTAGTCGCCGCCGACCCGGGCCTCTACGGAATCCCTTGAGATCGTGTAGGTGTCGCCCAGCATGGTGGCGCTGACCGATGCCGCCCGCAGCGCCGCGGCGTCGAGCGCGACCATCTCCGAGCCCACCATGTAGGCGGAGCGAGCGTCCAGTGACGGCGGGGCTTGGGAGCCCTCTGGAATTGCGGAGAACAGTTCCGGTGCCTGCTTCTGCGCATTCACCGGGACCGCTGCGGCAAGCCCGGACACTGCAAGTACGGCAAGCAGGAGGGCGATCGCGACGCGCGGACGCCTGCTATCTGTCATCATCATTATTGCTATGGCTCACCCGGGCAGATTTGGGTATATCAATCCTTTCAGCCCAGTCCTCCACTATGTAATACAGGTCTACAGGCCACATGATCTCACCCTCGGTCGCCTCTACAATAACCGACTGGGTGCGGGGCCCGGATCCCGGATTGCCCGGAATGTAGCAGTTCCCCACATCCACCCCGCGAATGGGCACGCCGGCAACCACGGAGAGTGGATATGAGTCGACAGCATCCGCGTGTTTCAGACTAAACGTGCACTTTTCCTTGTCCCACAGGTCCGTGTGCGCCGCGGCAAAGGCGTGGGCGCGCCTTTTCAACTCCTCCCGGGGTAGTAGGAGACCCTCCGGAAGGCGGTCATCAATGTATTCGTTTGTCCAGCCGCGAAAGATCATCTGCATGAAGGGCCCCCGCTGGTCGGCGAGAAACTCCAAATGCACCGACACCAAGCTGCCGTATATGTCGCCGTTGATGTCTCCGATGTCTGCCTCCGCGCCGTAGAATCCTGCCTTTTCCATGAACGACCTGAAGAACTCCTCGCGCTCCCCGTATGGGACCCAATCGTATATCCTGTACTTTATCTGATATATGATGTCGGGGTACTGTTCCGATGCCTTCCATGCGCTGAACGTGTTTCCCGTCTCCGTGTCGTACGGGTAGTATTTCAGACTGTCGGGATCATGCTCGTCAAGGAAGCGGGAGCAGTTCGGCAGAAGCAGTTCCACGCATACTTCATAACCCGTCCTCTCTGGCAGAATCAGACTGTCTCCGAGGGCGGCCGCAAGCCTCGGCATGAGAACCTGCTCCGCCTCCTCCTTTGTGACCGGCATCCAGACCCCGGTCGGGTTCGGCAGCCTGTTCTCCACGCCCTCCAGGGTTATCTTGTTGTCGGCCACATAGTACCGCGGATCGCGCAGTGGGGCCTCCGGGCTCCCGTCTGCGGAGTGACCGTTCTCCTCCACCACCGACGGCTTTGGCGGCGCGGTCACCTCCACCGCCCTGCCGTCATCGACAAACTCCGCAGAGGGGGACGCGTTGCGGGCCGTCTCGCCGGCCGGCGCGGCTTCTTCGTCCGAGAAGGCCTCACCATCCGGATAGATTCCAGCTACTTGATCAAGGGCGGCTACGTCATACATGTTTGCAACCGGAAGTAGCACTGCCATCTGGGCATTTTCATGATACGTGTTACATGGGCCTTTGTCAACAATGCCAAGATCCTCGGGCAGGCTGCAACCATCACCATAAAAAAGAATCCCGATCGCCACAAGCTGTTCGGCAGCCCCGCTTGAACCAGAGGCGCCGGAAGCCCCGGAGCCTGTAGATACCAAGTGTGCGTTGTACTGCTTCAACAGTATGGTGGCAAACTTGTCTCTTTTGACCTCGTCTACCGTGCAGACGCCGTCGACCATGGAATACTCGAGAGGACATGATTCCTCCGCCTCTGCCGGCGCGGCTTCTTCGGACACGAATACCTCCCAGCCCAGCCTCTCGGCGGTGGTTTCCTTCACGCAGACGTGGTTTCCGTTCGCGCGTACCGCGTGCACGAGTCCTGTGTTGCACTGCACGTCCTCGGGATCCACACCGCCGTCCCCGACCTGCTGCAGGGGCGGGGGGTAGTCGGAATACGACGACGGGACAAGCGACACGCCGGCCACAAGCGAGGCAACCAGCAGTAGTTCTGGAAGGCATTTACCGGCCATGGTACCATCTAACGGAGTTGCTGGATAATAAACGGCGCCAGAGGAGGCTCCGCTTCCAATACGGGCGCTACTCCTGCCAAGGGGGGCAAGGCGCTGTCCAATCCGGCATAATCTTGCCCAAATAATATGTTCACTATGAGCGCGTATCGGGCTCTTGGCCGGGGCCTGGGCGCCGCAAAACCGGCATGCGCACCCGGATGCCGCATGGTTTTGCCCCAAAATGCAGGAACTGTCGACAGCGTCCGCTGGGGGTTGCCGCAGATGCGCGGCGCAGTTACGGCTGGGAGACCAGGTTGTAGCTGACGCACTTGAGGGTCAGGAGCAGGTCCCGCACCGGCTCGAGCCTGGCCCGTGCCGTGGCGCCGAACCTCTCCTTGATGACGGAGGACGCGGTCCCGGCCGGGCTGCGCCTGCGGTACGGCCTGTCAAATCCCTCGGGGTCGTCGCGGCGCCACCCGGGCGTCCCGGCAGGCGCGTTGAACCCCCTGGGCCTCATGTTCGACTTTGGGCATATCAC
>JAPPIP010000001.1 GCA_028820595.1 Nitrososphaerota archaeon
CCCCCCCCCCCCCCCCCCCCCCCCCCCCCCCCCCCCCCCCCCCCCCCCCCAGAGGCCCGAAATGGGCGCGAGGAGGGACGCCGGTGACGGGCGGGGTCATTTTCACGCAGCGCAGACGGGGCCTTGCATTGCAAAGGCAAAAATGCGCCCGTAGTGGAGCGCGGTACGACCGCAATGAGGGCCGACAGCTCACGTGATGCAGGGGGACGTGATGGTGACTGCCGTGATCGCCGCGCCGATCCCGGGGCCCACGGCCGCGGCAGTGCCGCGGATGCATGCCCGGAGAACGGGCGGGAGGGGGACGGCCGTGGACATGACGAAGACCCCTGCCCGATAGTACGGATGAGCGTTTGCGACGCGGCCGGCGAGGCGGCGGCCCCGATGGACACCGAAGACCAGTGCAAGATGCTGATGGACTGGGCGCAGGGCGATCCGGACTCGCACGTCGGCCTGTTCATGAGTTCGCTCTCAAACGTAGTGGGCGCTGTGGGCGAGCGCATGCGGCGCAGTCGCACGCTTGGGCGGCGCATATCCCGGGAACGGATGGCGCGCTACGAGGCGGAGTTTGACACGTGGCACTCGTATACGGTCCGCGTCCTCATGTCCTGCAGGGACGACTGGACGCCGAGGCTTCTGAACGTGATGCATCTTGCAGACCTCTGCCTCTCTGCAGAGTGGGATTACGCCGAGGGGAGGCTCACGGAAACCCTGGCTGATCTGTACAAAGACGACGCCTGGAACACGTTTGTGCGTGATTATCTAGAGTTCGGGGCGCCGGAGGAACACGAGTATGATCTGACGCTGCACGAAGCTGCCGGCGACTCGCGGCATGCACAAACGCCCGCCCCGGATCGGATCAACCTGTACCTGACCGTTCTGGAAAAGGCGGGTTCGGATCCGGGACGCGTACTCGGGGGGCACTGGATGGCAGACGAGCGCATCTGCACCCGGTACCTGCAGTACCTGCTGCGCCACGGGCGCGGTTCGGAGGCGGGGCGCGTGGCCTCGGTCGGCCTCGAGCTGTTCCCCCGCGGCGTCCGGGTCGCGGCCGCGGCGCTGGGCGCCCTCGATCCGGGGGACGCGGGCGCCCTGAGGGCGCGGTGCGTCCTGTACGCGGCCGATCCCGCCTCGGAGCACTACGGGGCGGCGAAGGCGTCGGCGCACTGGGACGCGGGATGGGCGCGCCGGCTGGCGGACATGCTTGCCGCCCGCGGCGAGCACGGGGCGGAGATCGTGGTGCTGACGGAGGCCGGCATGCGCGCAGAGGCTCTTGACGCGCTGCGGTATGACGGCACCCTGCGTATGGCCATATCGCACAGCAGGACGCTTGCGGCGTCGGATCCCGACGGGTATTATGATGCATGCAGGGCGCTCGTGACGGGCGCGCCAAAAAGGGGGGCGGGCAAGGCGCAGCACGCAATGATCCTGCAGTGCCTCCGCATCATGAAGGCGATCCCGGGCCATGAGTCGGACTTTGGGGCTATGTGCGAATCCATGATCCGCGACGAGCGCGCCGTGCCTGCGGCGCTCCGCAAGTCGATCCGGAAGGTGGTGGGGCCGTAGTGGACGCGAGAACGGGCTCGGCCAGCGGGGCTGCCGCGGAACCCGGTGACGGGGCCGATCTCGTCGAAGAGGCCGTGCGCAGGCGGCGCGCGCTCTGCGAGGATGCATGGTCCGCAGACGGAAAGCTCAGGACGGAGGGCTACATACGCCTCAAGATCAGCGTACAGCTAAGCGGGCAGAGGGGCAGGTACGGCCTTGTCTCGGGCATGTTTGGCGCGCCCAGAAAGAGCGAGGCGGAGATGAGGGCGTCCCTTGACGTGTCTGTGCAATGCCTGGAGGAGGCGGCCCGGGAGCACGCGAGCACCGACAAAAAGAAAGAGGCGCACGTCAGGCTGCTGATAAAATACTGCATGACCTTTGACTGGGAGTACGCCATAGAGGCGTGCAAGAAGTCCCTGATCGGCCTGTGCGCCGAGGGCGGCGCGTGGGGCGCGTACGCGCCGAGGGCCCTGCAGGCAAACATCGCCCGGTATGGCGCGCGGCCACCCGGCGGCGGCGTCGGCACGGATCCCGTGACGCTGTGCGTAGATGTGCTCGGACAGGCGGGACTGGACGCGTCGCGCGCATGCGCAGAGTACTGGAGGCGCAACGACGCGGCCTGCGCAGGGTTGGTGTCGCTCCTTGCCCTGTCCGACAGGCGCCATGCAAGGCGCGTCGCCGCAGTCGGACTCGAGCTGTTCCCCCGCGGCGTCCGGGTCGCGGCCGCGGCGCTGGGCGCCCTCGATCCGGGGGACGCGGGCGCCCTGAGGGCGCGGTGCGTCCTGTACGCGGCCGATCCCGCCTCGGAGCACTACGGGGCGGCTAAGGCGTCGGCGCACTGGGACGCGGGATGGGCGCGCAGGCTGGCAGACATGCTTGCCGCCCGAGGCGAGCTTGACGCCGAACTCGAGGTGCTGCGGGACGCGAACCTTGACGGGGAGGCGCTCGCGGCGCTCCTGCACGACGGCACGGCACGCGCGGCATACGCGCACAGGGATCTGGCGCGCGCGCACCCTGACCGGTACTATGAGATATGCCGCAGGCTCGCGAAGGGCTATGCCGGAGAGTGCGGCGAGGATGCGCGTCTCGACGGCGAGGTCCTGACGTGCCTGCGGATTATGAAGGGGATTCCGGGACGCGCGGCGGAGTTCGAAGGGTTCTGCGACGAGCTGCTGAGAGACCCGCGCACATACGAGTACCTCGTCGGCGCGGTCTGCAGCGCCCGGGCCGGCTAGGCCCTGGGCGATAGGCGGACACGGCACTCCTGCCCCTGCCAATCCCCCCCCCCGCCGGGTAACCGCCCAACCCCCGTGCCTGCGCCAGACGGCAGACGGCCAAATCTGTGCCCAAACTTTGGGATGGCTGGACGGTTACCCCCGCTGGGCCGGCAAAGTTCTTTTGACGCAAGGTGATTTTGCGCCTGCGGTGCGCCGCGTCCGATGCCGCTACTGTGCGACATTCAGGCGCACGGGTACGGTGCCCGGGGGGGGGCCCCGCCGCCGCCCCCGGGGCGCCGCCCGCCCCGGGGGGCACCGCCGGGCCGGGGGTGGGGGGGGGGGGGGGGGAGCAGGCATTCCTGCGCGTCTTTTTCCGCGCCGACCCTGTCGGCATCAGCCGATCCTTTCGAGCAGGGAGCGATAGCGGTCCGGGTACGCCCCCGTGCCGTAAAAGGGGCGTCCGGTGACGCCCTCCTCGGCGGCTTTTGCGATGTATGTGCGCCACTCTGCGCCGCGGCAGGCCATCTCCACCATTGCGTCCTCGTACACCTTTGCGGCAAACTTGTCGTACGCGCGCGCAAAGCCGCGTTCTAGGTACCTGGCGTATTTGCTCTTTTTTTGTGGCGTGTCTGCGTGTTTTATCATGAGTTTCTGCAGGTATGACATGTACGCGGTAAGCCGGGCCCTGTCCTTGGATGCGTCGCGGGCCGCGCGCCGGCCATCTTTCTTGGTCCGCATCCCCTCGTGCCTGTAGTATGCAGGATACTCTCCTAGATCCTCTGTGACAAACCTCAAGCTTGCCAACGCCTTTTTCATGTCGCCCCTGTACTCTATCCGCCTCCTCTCAAAGAATAGGGCGGGGGACACGTCGTAGTATCCCCCGCATTCGTCCCCCTCTGCCCCGCGTATGGGGCTCATCCCCCCGGGGGATTCTGCCTCTATCTTCCCTAGGTTGTCCACTATGTGGAGCATTGCGGCCACGGTGTGCCTGCACACGTGCATGGACTCTGCCTGGCAGTCGCAGCGCGTGACGCCCATGGCGTAGACCTGTACCTGATAACTGCCGTCCTCCCCGCTTCCCTTTCTCCTTGGCGCCGGCTCTTGCTCCCTGACCATGGCGCTGATGCAGTCGTGCCCCTTGTCGGCTCCGGCATACGGGATGACCGTTCCGCGCGTGGCAGACGACACCGCACCGCTCTTGTAGTATGCGGAGCCCTTTCGGTACGAATTATTTGTGGATCTGGATCTTATCTCCTCGCCGCTTATCCACCCGTACCCCATGAGTGGTGGTAGGCGGTGCTCTGCATTATTTGTTTGGACGGATGCCAGCCTCCTCCCCCTCTCCCCCCCCCCTCCTCCTACGGCACTCCGTTTGCGGGGTGCCCGCCCCCGTCCTGCAGGCTCATCCAGATTGAAATGCCGTACGAACAGGACCCCTGCCGGATGCAGCGCCTTCATGCGACTACACGCAGTGGGTGCGGACTTCTTAATCTGCCCCTCGCTTGCCGCAAAGGCCGCATGTCCAAACGCGTCAGAAAATCCGTCACCGCGCAGGATTATCATGCTCATGGCATCGTCCACGTAGGATGCATCCTGACATTTGTATGTCCTTTGCAGCGTCTTCTGCCTGAATCGCAATCTCCCCTCCCCCTCCCCCTCCTTCATACGGCGGCGGCGTTCTATGGCGGCGCATTAAGAGTGCAGTCGTCGCGGTCGCGTAATGGCTGTGGCAGACGGCGTTCCTGGGCACCCCACGCCGTCGTCAAAGCCCTCCGGGTGGTCAAACCCGACCTTTACGGCCGCGTCTCCGATGGCATGTGACGTCAGTGTAACATGCCGACTTTGAAGCTCGGGCACAGAATTTACCGCCCGCCTGCCTACGGTGTTAAGAAGCACGCCGCTTCGGAAGGACTGCCTGCCGCAACCAAATTAATACCGCCCGGACTGTCAAAGGCCGTGGATTCCGGGGGCATTACGACGGACGCCATAAGGGGCGTGTGCAACGAGACGTCGTTTGAAAGGGGCAGCCTGTACTACCGGCAGGGCAGAGTACGGTCCGTGCGCATGCAGGGGGGCGTGATCAAGGCCACTGTTGCGGGAACCGAGTCGTACACAGTGACTGTTACCGCCGGTTCCGGCGGCCTGGAATGCGGATGCACGTGCCCGTACGACTGGGACGGGTACTGCAAGCACATAGTCTCCGTGCTTTTGTATGCGCGCGACAACGCACGCAAGTTGCACAAGGACGAGAAGAAGCGCCGTGACAGCGTCACCGGCGCCCTAGACGCGGCCACGGGGGATCAGATAAGGGAGTTCCTGGCAGAAGAGATGGAGAACAACGAGGATCTGCTGGACCGGTTTGCGGCCGCATGCGGCATAAGGCGGGCCGGCATGAGGGACTATCGCGCCATGGCAGAGTCCATGTACGGTGAATACGGCGGCGGACGTTACGGCCGCGTCCCGTATGGGGACGAGATTGATTTCAGCAAGATAATGGGGCTCGCGCGTGCGCACGAAGGCAGGAAGGACTACGAGGAGGCGATAAGGGCATACAGGGAGCTTTCGGAGGTGATTGCAGAGAACATGGACATGGTGGATGACTCTGACGGATACTATGGCGCGTGTTTTTCCGATGCCATACACGGCATGGTGAGGTGCGTAAACAGGCCGGGGGCCGCAAAGGAGCAGCACATAACATACATGTTTGAAAAGTTCATGCTCAAGGAACCGGACTATTTCGCGGACGGCTACGAGGATGCGCTGTACTCGACGTGCACCGACGCCGGTGACCTTGCCCACTGGGAGAGGCTCCTGGATCCCCACGTTCCGGACGCAATTCCGCGCAGCGACAGGGGTTGGTCCGAGCACTTTGACGCGGCAAGGCTGGTCATGATGAAGATCGCCATACTGGAGAGGACCGGAAGCCGGATGCTGCCAGACATGCTTGCAAAGCACTACCGTGCCTACGACGACGTATGCATCTCGTACATTGCGCACCTGAGAAAGAAGGACAGGCGGGCGGCGCTGCGCGTTGCAGAAGAGGGGGCGGAAATGTTTCCGTACAGCAAAGAGATCAAAAATATTCTGCACGGCCTGTACGAAAAGACAGATCCCGGATACGCCATGTCCCTGCGCCGCTTCTTCCTGCGCGACGGCAGCTGGAAGCATTACGACGAACTAAAGAAGAGTTCCGATGACTGGGGCCGCGAGCTCAAGTCGATAATAGACGAGCTTGCGCGGGGGAGGAACCACTACGTGCTGATCGGCGTGTTCATGCGGGAGCGCATGACCGACAGGGCAGTGCGGCTGATCCTGCAATGCGACCAGCTGCAGATCCTGGAGGAGTACCACGACAAGGTATGCGCGCTGTACCCCGAGGAGTGCCACGCCGCATACAGGAAGCACATAGATAGGCTTGCCGGGAGCGCCCGCAACAGGGAGTGTTACAAACACGTGAAAGAGCACCTCAGAAAGATGAAGGCCGTGCCAAACCACAGGAAAGAGTTCGCGGAGTTCGTGGGGCATCTCAGGGAGCGTCACGCAAGACAGCCCGCGTTCTTGGATGAGATCAGGCGGCTCTGAGGATTTGTTGGTGAAATCTCGTCCGTGCTGACGTCATGTCGTGGCTTCAGTTGTGTGTGGTTGGGCTGGAGGTCACAAAGGAGGATCTGGTCCTGGAGCAGAAGCAGGGGACACACGGCGCCATATGGGGTGTGCCACGCCGCAGGAGCTGGGGCTGTTGCTAGAGGCGTACCGTATTCTGGGCGCCGGCAAGACGGTTCCAGCAGTGGCCAGCTACATACTGTGCAGGGGCATCGAGCACATGCTTGCCCAAGGATACAGGTTTGTGGCAACGCTGCCCGACGGCAGGCTGGTAGTCGAGCGCACCTGACGGTCCGGACCCGGAGTGGAAATGGACCGGGTGGGATTCGTAAGCTGTAACGAACGGAACCCGGCCGTCACGGGATTCGGACCCTCCATGACATATGATAAAAGGCGCCCGACTAATAAGAATATGGAACTTGGAACGGGCATCTATTGCACGAAAAGTCGATCCGCATAGGTTCAGGAGGCCGATCGCCGATTAT
>JAPPIP010000027.1 GCA_028820595.1 Nitrososphaerota archaeon
AAGGCAGGTCACCGTTTTGACAGCGGGTCACAGGTCACCAGTTCTTGACAGTTCCGTTTGCCTTTGTTTGTTTATTTTTGCGCGCGCCAAACATGCGTTGCACAGACTGGTTCTGCAACGCGCCGGCCGCGGCCGATTGGTACCGCAACGGCGCGAGCAGTGGAAGTGGCGGCGCGGCATTGCAGCGGATTCGGACGCATTGGCGCCGAGGGCCGCGACAATCCTGCCGGCGGCATCCTGCCGCGTGCGCAGCCAACGAGCCAGATAACCAGATGTTCTCACAATCAGAATTCACTCTCCCCCTCACCACCTTGGTGACGCAGGATGCGGCCTCAACCAAGCCCACGCTTTCCAGCGAAAGTCATATCCGCCGACTCGCCAGTCCGCTGCAAGGCAGTCTTGGCGCGTACCTCCTCGTCGCTTTACGTCCCGGGCAGCCGCGGCAACACTCTTGACGCATCTCGTAGATTCCATTCAAGTAGCGTGTAACATTTCTCGAGCTCCGCGCGGGTGCCTGACAGAGATAACAAACTCGACGCAGGAGTCGGCCCGCCCAGTGGGCGCCCAGGCTCATGCACAGGCCCCGGCCCCGTGACAGGAGAGTCCCAAGAAGCGAATCGGCTGCCACGGTCTGGGTTGCGGGAGCCTAGCGGCACATCCGGAGAGCCGCAGCATTGTCAAGGATCGCAAGCTCGCGCCAGTCGTAGCCGCCGTCAGTCTTGATCAGCCGGTGCTCTGCGAACGTCCCGCCCTCAAGGAGATCGCCGGTCATGGGATCCAGCTTGTAGTCGCCCAGCGCCCCCCGGCCCAACAGTCTATCGGTGTGAGGCAGTGCGTGCTTGCCGTCGGCTACGTCGAATACGACTTGCTTTAGGTTCGGATGATCCGCGCCTCCAACTGCAATGCTATCGGCCAGCAAGCGGAGCGAGTCATATGCGGCATAGTTGTTGGTTTTGCCTTGCAGGCCTTTCAGGCTTGGGAGGTGGTCCAGAGCTGCGTTGACATCGTTTGGCCCCACATCGTACACGACGGCGGTCAGCATTGCTTTGGCAGAAAACTCGGCCACTGTGGGATTGCTCGTAATGGCGGATTCTTCTACAAATGACTGTGAGCCGTACCACCTTACTTTGCCCGGATTGTCAATGAGTGGGTTGCTCCCCAGTACGTTGGCCATATTGGCATAATCTCTTGCCCCGATGGCGTAGACCCCGGCCCGTTCCTCGCCGTACGCGGCGATCAGAGGGGCAAGCCTGCTGTGGAGCTCCATGGCCGACTGTACGTTCCTTGCATAGCTGCTCGGGGAGCCGCCGTCATACACACCGATCGGCTGCAGGGGCTGCACATAGTGGCCGTGCAAGTCGTCTGGCACCATGGTAAGAAACGGCGCTACCCTTGAGTTCACCACTACGAGCAGATGCGCCGCGTCATACTTGTCAAATACGGCGGCAATGTTTTGGCTCATAGTGTCACTGTTTGGGGAGAGTCTGAAGAGATTGTCATCAAGATCCAGATTAGAGTTGCCAGCAAGGCGTGACCCGGGCGATACGATTATCGAGTCGGGCGATATTTCGTCCAAGACGTATTTCACGGCCATAAGCGCAACGTCCCCGTTAGGTCCTACAAAGTGCGTGAAGCCGCCTCGGAGAGCCGCGCCGATCTTTTGCTCCAATGACGCCCTGTCCGCGTGGTCCGACACGTCTATCACCCGCAGCGTCACCGTGTGTATAGGCGCATATTCCCTGTTCAGGTCATTCTTGGCAATCTCGATTGCCGCCAACAGGCCGGCGTCAGCGCCCACAGGATCTGATGTCAGTACGCCAATCTTTATCTCGGCCGGGTCGGCCTCTTGCGCAATACTCTCCGTCCCCCCACCCCAGAGCAGGGAGATTGAAGCAATGACTGCCGCCGATATTACCGCCTTGTGCATATACCTCTTGCACCTAGTACACAGAGATATATAATTTGCCCATGCGGTGCTGGTTGTGGTATCCAGTAAATAGTTCCGCCTAGAGCTTGGCATGTACATCCTTCTCCATCTCTTCTGTGGTGTAACTGTTAACGTCTTGCCTAAGTTTTCGATGGCTTTTCTCGTCAGATGCTCGATCCATGCCTGAAACTGACCAGTTTTCAAGAACCACGTTAACAGTTACTCTGGTTATGTCTTTTGGCGCCTGTTTGCGCACGTATGCCTCTGCAGGAGTCTCCCTGCCGTCCTTGAGTGACATGTGTGGCAGGTTGTTGTACCCGCCGACCAGCCTCGTCACGGGATCCGTCGTGCCTGCGGTGTGGAACGGGTTGCCCACGTGGCCGCCAGGCTTGGAGCCGCGGACCGTGTTGGACGCAGACTCCTCCTCAAACGACTTTAGGTGCTGCTCTATCTCCGAATGGAACCTCCCGGGCCTGCCGTTCGTCTGGGGGTGGTACGGCCCGGAGTTTGTCAGGGCGATGCCCCTCCCGAGCAGCTCCTCCTCGAAGACCGTCGGCTGCCGCGTCCCCATCGGCCCCTTCTTCCTGCCGTTCCGGCCCACAAAGCACGAGCCGTTGTCGGACAGCATGGCGGCGGGCGCGCCAAACCGCCTGATTGCGGGCCCGAGCAGCAGCGCGGCATTCTCGGACGTGGCATGCTCAAAGAGCGCGGCCCCGGTGACGCACCTCGAGGCATCGTCAAGATATGTAATCAGATTATAGGCATGAAACCGCGGATCCTTCATGACGTGCCAGTCCGTGTGCCGCATGGCGTTGGCGTACAGGCGCTCGTACCGGACCCACTTCCGCCTCCTGGATTTTGCGGCCGACGCCGTCACCATGCCGTTCTTCTTCAATATCCGGCACGCCCTTCCGTAGCTTGTGTCATGATTCTTCCCCAGGGATTTCGCGACGCGCGCGGCGCCGACCGGCTGCCCCTCGCAGGCCCCGGCCACCGGCCGTATCTGGGCCCCGGTGACATGGTCCCGGGGCCTGCCCATCCTCGGGCGCGTGCCGCCGGTCTTCCGGTACCTTGCCCGCGGCCTGCGCACGCACCTGGCGGAGATGCCCGGGTCCCTCGCCATCCGGGATGCAGGCACGCCCTTCCCGCGGTTTCTGACTATGTGCTGCCCGGCGTCTTCTGAGAGCCCCTCTGGCACGGGTCTTCGTGATCGGTGCAGCCTAAAATAGTCGGCGATCGGCCTCCTGAACCTAGGCGGACAGACTTTCCGTACAATAGGCATGTTCGGCCAATTGGTCAAACCGTTTTGGGCGCATGTGCAGGCCGGGCAGCCCCGCCGCTCCCGAACCCCGCATCAGGGGCGGGTTACGTGTCTGACGACCTGACCTTGTACAGATTCTTTAACAGTGCAATTATATGGTGTGCAACATTTCATGTTTTGATGGCGTGGATTGGCGTTGCAGTACTGGCGGTCCTCGCGCTGGGAAGTAGTGCAATTTTGGCAGAAGAGGCCTCCGCTTCGCCTGATACTACAGGACCGACCCCCATCATCTCGTCGTCTTCCCCGTCGATCACGAACGAGGAAACCATCCAGATTATAGTTAATTTCGGCGAGACGTTGGCAGCTGGGACGTTCAACGCGTCGGACGTCACGCTCTCGCAGGCAGTTCCGTCCACCCTGCACTCTCTCGACTCCAGAACGTTCAACGCGTCGGAAACCACAGCCTCAAGCGCCAACATCACCAACTTTAGGGTGATTAGCACACTCCTCATTGACACGGGTGACCTGATCTTCGCACAAATACTTCCGATCGAGTCGTTCTTCGTATTTGACATCGTCAACATGACAGACGGAGTGTTGATCGTCGACATTGCAGCCGGTGTTGCAAACGACACGTCTGACAATCTGAATAACGCCGCCGACCAGTTCTCCATCATTGTCGACCGTGTAGGGCCCGATCCGGTCTTTACCACAACTGCAAATGCGTCCAGTTCCTCCGTTCCGGTCACGCTCGATTTCGGCGAGACGTTGGCAGCTGGGACGTTTACCAAGTCGGACATCACCGCCCATAATGCCACTGTCGGCGACATTCTGGCCTCCGGGCATTCCGTCACCTATCAGCTCGTCGATAATACACTCGGGATTACCTATCAGTGGACAGAGTATCACTGGCAGGTCTTCAACATGAACGTCACCAACACATTGACAAACGAGAGGCTGCTCCTCTCCCTTCCTGCCGGCGCTGCAACCGACGAGGCGGGTAATCCGAACCAGGCCGCCGAGCTCCGCCTTACTAACTGATACGGCCTAATACCGCGGCCCGCGCTCCGATCGAATCGGCCGGCCACAGCCGGCACTGCACAGGCTTCCGCCCGTGGGCCGGCCTGTCCCCGGCCTTTGCGCCAGTCTCTTTCCTGTGGGGCGTCCGGGATTCACCCATGCCGACGTGGGAGAAACTGATCTCCTTTAGGTGCTTTCATTATGTTATGGTAGCGGGGCTTGCGCCTGACCCGTAATGTCAAGTTTTCTGCCCGACTGGTGAATAAATATCCGGCTGTCCAACCCGCTGGCTACGCCCCTATCGCCCCGCCCCGCCCCCCGTGAAGGCCAAAGACAGTGCGCGGGCGACGCGGGCTTTCTGCAACCGCATGCGGCGTTTGGCCGGCGGGGGCCGCTATCTCCCCCCCCCCATTCCCCTTACCCGTCCGCGGCTACTGCAGGCCCGCGCCTGCAAGCTTGGCGTCGAACACGTCTGCAAAGAATTCATACGGCTGCGCCCCCACCACCCGGCTGGCCTCGCCGTCGGGCCCTATCACAAAGAACGACGGGGTGGCGGAGAGTCCGAGCGCCTTTGCGTCCCGGTTGCTTGCAAGCATGGCTGCAGAGTACGGCCTGTCCTGCATGCACTGCACCCACTCGCCAAGGTCCAGCCCCGGCATCTCTGATGCAAACCCCTCAAGATTCCCATAAGACGCCCACCCGTTGTTCTCCCCCGTCCAGTTTTCGTACAGGACGTCGTGGTACTCCCAGAACAGTCCCTGACCCCCGGCGCAGTGGGCACCGTGCGAGGCCTCCACCGAGTCGGGCCCTATGATGTGGTAGTCCTTGAATATGATGCGCACCTTGCCCGTATCCACATAATCCTCCAGTATTCTGCCCTCCGTCTCGTGGAAGAAGACGTTGCAAAAGTGACACTGGTAGTCCCCGAACTCGACGAGTGTTATCGGAGCAGACGCACTTCCAAGTATGGGCGAGCCGTTCTCAAGAAGCATTGACGCAACGGAGGGTGTTTCATCCTGCTGCTGCTGCTGCTGTTGCTGTTGCTGCCGCTGCTGCACCATCCTGTCCGCGTCGGATGGAATCATGACGAGTACGTTGTCTTCGCCGCCGCCGTCCTCCGCGGCCCCCTGCAAAACCAGGAACACCGCCACCGTAACCGCGGCCGTCATGCCCGCGCCGATTCCGATGGACGGTCCGTGAATCAACAACCGAGGGCGCAGCGCGCGGTAAATTTAGACGTTGGCCCCGTTCGGGGCCTCGAATCCGGCGAAGTCTGTTGGCAATGCCCGATCCCGACACAGGCGCGCATCTGGACGGGTCTGTCCGCGCATAGCCGGCCATCTGCAGCGGAACTCCCGCCGATGGCGCGTGGGGCTCAAGTGGAGACGCCGGCTCGAAGGCGGACTGCCGCGCCGGCTACCGCCGGCATCCGCCCCTCTGCGCCCACGCGTCACTCCCGAATTCAGACGACGTCCAAAACCTCCTATCTATGGATGCGTGTCCGCCTGCTAGTAACAGTTCGTCACGGTGGTGGTTGTCGCCGCTAGTTACATTTGTGACCAGAATCATTACAGAAGGTCACGGATTCCCATAAAGTCGGATTGCAGTCTTTATTAGAGAGTATTCCGTATCAGACTTGGCAAGATGTTTGATCTCATTCCAGTTGATTTTTGACTTGCATCAGACCGCCAGCCATTGCAGATCCTCGACGTCCGCGTCGCGTCCTGCCCCGAACTTTGAAACGATCAGCCCCTCCAAGGAGATGATCCTGACTGTGGTTCCATTCTTGTCCACGGGAATCGTCGCCGCCGTCTCTACTATGTGCTTCAGTGGAATGCAGTTCAGGTCCCGCTCATGGTAGACGTCAATTTTGAATCCCCCCGGTGTAAACTTCTTGTTTTTCAGGGTATCGATTGTGTACCCCTTCTCCAAAAACTCCGCGTCGGTTATCCGTTCGATGACGACAAAATCAATATCCGTCGATTGTCGCTGTTCGCGGGCATGTAGCATGACTGCGACTGCCCCCACGAACGTTGCGCCCTCGAAATCCCTTGAAATGCGTATGGCTTCGCTAATGATCGGATTCACTTGGCAGCAAGTCCTCGCGAATCTTCGATATGATGTCCCCTGTGAATCTGACCTTGGTTTCTATCGCATCCCCGTGGGTTAGCATGATTGCAGCCGCGTCCATAAAGCTCCGTCCACCGTTTGCCACGCAGTCGAGAAAGACCCTCTCGGTCAGGTTTTCAAAGGAGCCGATCTTCGGAAGCAGCACCACGCGCCCCTTTTTTCCTTCCCGGAACCCGTGTCTTTTCAGGAGCTTGGAGACGTCCCCGACGCTGTCAACGTAGGCATGCAGGCCAAGCGGGGTCTGAAACCCCGTCAGTGCGTGAGCCTTGTGGTCGAGCGTTATGATCGAGTCGGCCGGGAGGTGTTTTTTTGCAAAATTGACGTCAGTCGGCGCGTAATGCCTCCCAAATCTTCTGGCTTTTTTGAGTGACAACAGCGAGGGGACTATGCGCTGCAAAACAGCGTAGGGTTGGGATACGATAGTTAGTGTCATAACCCCTCCGCTCAAGCCTGCCCTTGGGTGCCCAAGACGCAT
>JAPPIP010000031.1 GCA_028820595.1 Nitrososphaerota archaeon
ACAAACCAAGTGCCCACGCGGCCCGGCGTGTGTGTGGTTCAGTTCCATCTACTGTGTTGGATGTGGCGCTAGGCGATCAAAGGAGTTTATGCTCGCCGGTCAAATGACGGCAAAAACTTACACCACCAGCTATCAATCTAGCGCTGTCAAGTCACAGGAACGTCAAACCGCCTGTAAAACGGGGTATACGGAGCAAGTCAAGTGGTTTCAGCGGGAAGTTCGCCTGAGCTCATTTCCTAGGTCCCTAGTTTTACAGCCGGATCTAGGTCACCAAGACTTGACAGTGCCGCACATCCCATACTTTTATCACATACAAGAATGCCACTAACCGCGCCGGGCAATGAGGACGAGTTAGAGTATTGACAGATGAGATGACTCAATTGCCGAGCTCGGCATCATTTTTACAAGCGCAGGCCCGGCCCACGGCATGGAGTTTGGCAGGCGAGACGTCCTACTGGTGGCCGGGCTGGTGCTGTTTATGATAGGGCTGATTCCGTTCATGGCGCCCGTGTACGCGGCCGTCGTAGTTATAGCGATGTACTTTGGCATCAAGGTGTTCGTTGCAAGGCGCAACCAGGCCATCCACAGCGAACTGGGCCCAGAGGGCATATGCATGGAATGCGGCGGGAGGATATCCGGCGGGAGGTGTCCGGACTGCGACGGCTCCGGTGCGGGGCAATCTGCATGACGCGCCCCCCGGCGGCGTCCGCGGTTCATGCCGCTGCGCATGGCCGGGACGCCGGGTTTGCGCGCGAAATGCAGCTGTTCGGCCTAAAGGATAGGCATGCCTGGCCAAGTACATACTATTTAACAACTAGCTCAAATTCGACCAAGTCCAACTATAAAAGCAAAGTACGCCACAACCATACGTATGACGTCAAATACGCCGGCCGCGCAGACATGCGGCCCGCGCAGCGGGCGGGGCTGCCGCGCCAAGACGAGCGGGGGCGGCATGAGGATCCTGCCTGTCCCGAGCATGATTATGGTTATGGCAGTGGCGGCAACGATAGCCCTGGCGGCAGCGGCGGCATCCCTGACGTACGACGCGCAGGCGCCGCACGAGGCCGTACGGGACGCCGTCCCGGACGTGAGCCGCGCCGCGTACGCGCAGGGCGCCCCGGGCGTCTCCAACCACATAGTGATAAACGAGATAGACACAAACCCGCCCGGCAGCGATGCGACGAACATCGCCGAATGGGTGGAGCTGTACAACCCCACGTCCGAGGCAGTCGATATAGGCGGATGGCAGATATCCTCCACCACTGGCCTCAGAAAGGCCATGACGATACCGGAGGGGACCAGCATAAAGCCCGGCCAGTACATGACGTACACGTACGACCGGATATGGTTTGCAGACGTGGGCGAGACGGCGGAGCTGCGCGACGGCGACGGCACCGTAATACACAGCACCCCGAGAATCTCCGATACGGCAGACGACTCGATGTCGTGGCAGCTCATATACGACGGGTACTCGTCTGGCGACAGCGCCCTGGACTGGAGGCTCCACACGTCGACGCCGGGATCCTCAAACGGCAAGATCCCGCAGGCGGGATCCGCGGAGCAGCTCACAATCACGCTGTCCACGGACCGCGAGTCGTACAGCTTTGGCCAGACCGCCGACATAAGCGGCACCGTGTCGGAGAGAAGGTACATCGAAAAGCCGTTCTTCTCAACAGAGCAGGTCACGCTTGAGATAAGCGGGCCCGGCTACAGCGAGACGGTCACGCTGTACCCCGATGCGAACCTCGGGTTCTCGACCCTGCTCGTACTGCAGCAGGTGCGCGGGATCCAGGGCGGTACCTACGAGGTGTCGGCCGAGTATTCCGGTGCGTCCGCGTCTACATCCTTTGAGGTTGGGTACGAGGAGGTGGAGGGCGCAGCGCCGCAGGACGACAGCATTACGATAACGGCCGACAGCGCGGCGTACACCCCCGGGCAGGAGGTCGTCGTGTCCGGCACCGTCAAGAGGGCGGTCCAGTTTGCCACGTTTGACTTTACGGTCGTGGGCCCCGGCGGCGACACGGTATCGGCAGGAAACCTCGCCCCCGTAAACGGCAGGGTCGGGACATCCTTTCTGCTCAGCGCGGTGAGCCCCGCGTACGGCACGCACACCATACACGCCTCGTACGCCGGCAAGAGCGCCACCGCCTCGTTTGAGGTCGTCGCCGAGCAGCGGGCGTCCGAGCGCATCACGCTGATGTCCGACAGCCCCGCGTACGAGCCGGGCCAGTCGGCAGTGATAAGCGGCAAGATCAACAACGTCTGGGCCGCCGCGCTAGACCTGAAGATCGTGCAGACAAGGCAGGGCGCCGTGCCCGACAGCAGCACGGGCAGCCATGCCGGATTCAAGAAGGGGGAGCTGCTGCACGTGGCAGGCGACGGCTCGTTTGAGTACGTGTTCCACATACCTAACAGCACGCAGAGGCTCGGGGACTACAGGGTTACGGTTGAAGGCGGCGGCGGGGCGGCGGGAATAGTGATATCCGTAGTCGAGGACGCGGGCTCGTTTGTGGCGGCCGACGGCCCGCTCACCATAAGGACGGACAAGCCCGCATACGAGACCAACGAGCCCATAGTATTTTCAGGATACGCCACGGACGCGTACACGGGAACCACGACCGAGTACGCCACCACGTCCGTCAGGATACACATAACGGACTCCGACGGGTCGCCGCTCCGCAGCTATCTGGAGGGGGACGACGTAAGGAGGGGCTTTGGAGGCGGCATGGACTCTACCATATACGAGGCAATCGCGGTGCCGGAGGAGTCCGGCAGGTACACCGCGACCATGACCGCGCTGCCGAGCATATTCGGGGCGGGAAACTACACGGCGGTCGCGACATACAAGGGGCTCACGGCCACGGCGGAGTTCTCCGTCTCCGACCAGTACGACGTCTCGGAGCCGGTCATCACGACGGACAAGGAGGTGTACGGGCTGGGCGAGACCGTGACCGTCAACGGGGTGCTCCCGGGGAGCGGCGCAGTGCACGTGTCGATCACGCTTACAAAGCCCGACGGCTCGACCATCCAGAGCAGCGCGCCAATAGTGGGGCAGCACTTTTCATGGGAGTGGGACGCGCCAAAGGCCGAAAGGAAGCACACGCTCAAGGAGGGCGAGCTGCGCGGCAGCAAGATGACCGTGTTTGGCGCATACACGATAAAGATCTCTACCAGCTCGCACAACGACATCGTATACTTCAAGGTCTCAGAGGATCCGCAGAACGACTCGCTTGCAAAGGAGCCGCTGATCGTCACCACCTCAAAGGCGCTCTACAAGCCCGGCGACGACCTGGAGGTCTCCGGCATCGTGACGCTGTACGAGCACGGCGGGGATGGCCTCAGGGCGCCGCTCAGGGTCGCCATAACGGTGAGCCAGGACTCGTTCCCATATTCGAAGATCTACGAGGCGTGGGTCTATCCGGACAACGGCGGCGAGTTCTCAAGCGAGTTCGACCTGCCCCTGGGCGTGTTCAAGGAGGGATCCTACAAGGTCTCGGCCCTGTACGGGCCCGCCAAGACCAGCGTGCTGTTCCGCATGGCAAACGACTACGTGGTGAGCTCAAGCGAGCCCCTCTTGCTGAGCGTCTCGACTGACGCCAAGACGTACCATCCCGGCCAGACGGTTACGATATCGGGCGGGCCCAACAAGATCATATTCGTGGAGGACTACAGGGTCAGCGTGCACAAGACGACGGGCCAGGAGATAGACTGCGGCACGGCGGCCTGCGGCGACCACAGGGGCCCCGTAACAAAGATCAAGCCCGGCCCCACAGCCTCGTTCGTGCACCACTATACGATACCGGGGGGCAGCGGCGCGGTGGGCACCTACGAGGTGACTGCCCAGTCGGCAAACTGGCTTGAGCGCATAACGTTTGAGGTCGTCGAGGAGCCGCAGCAGCAGCCGCCGTCACAGGAGGAGACGTCCCTGCACGTCCCGGAGGTCGTGATTGCAAAGCACAGCAGGCTTCCGGGCTCGGAGTTCGTGATAGACGCGCGCGCAACCGACTCTCTGGTGTTCGGGGACGCGACGCTCGGCGCCCGGCCCGTGTCCGTGTCCGGCTCCATGATCACGACTGCAGGGGAGGAGCAGTCGGTGAACCTGCAGGTGCTCTCAGAAGACGGGGCCTGCCTGATAGGCCCCCCCGAGTCCTGCACGATAAGCGGGTCGACTGAGTCCCGGGGCGGGGCGTACGCGACAGTCCGGCTCGAGGACGGGACGCCCCTGAGGGTGGTGTACGGAGGGCCCGACAAGAGGCTCGAATACTTTGCCATACATACCGGGGCCGGGGAGGACTATCTGCCGGACATGACGTGGACCGTAAACGTGCTCAGGGACGACCAGGTGTCCAGGTTCTACTACAAGGTCGCGTACAAGGTCGACTGACCGTGACGGCGGCAGCGGCAACATAGGAGTCCGGCTGCCTGCACCCCCGGCGAATCCGGACCAGTGCGGGGCTGAGGCCGGACCGCGCCGGTTGGCAAACCCTTTTAGGTCAACCTGGCGGTCGCGGGTCATGGGAAACTCTGGCGTGCTTGCCGGCGGCGTGGTGGGCGCCATAATCGCGGCCTCCGTAATGTTCGTGTTTGTAGCGGGGCCCATGTGGAACGCGGACGGCGGCGACCCGACTGAACCGGCGCCCTTTGTTACCAACGGCCACGGCGGCGACCTGCAGACGCTCTCCGAGCATGCCACCTCGGGCGCAAAGGCGTCTGACTCTTCTCGCGTTCTCACACTCGTGGAGATATTTGAAAAGACCGAGCCCGGCGTGGTTCGGATCAACGTGCAGCGCAGCTCGGACGTGGTGGTCAACGACGGCGGGGTCGGCTCGGGATTCGTATACGACAAGAAGGGGCACATCATGACAAACTCGCACGTGGTGCAGATGGCCGAGGGCATATACGTCACGTTCCTTGACGGCCGCTCATACGTGGCCGAGGTGGTGGGCGTGGACAAGTTCACCGACATTGCCATGCTGCGGGTGGACGTGGATCCCGACCTGCTGCGGCCCCTTGCGTTTGGCGACTCCTCCGGCCTCAGGGTCGGCGAGCCGATTGCCGCAATCGGAAACCCGTTTGGGCTGTCCGGCTCCATGACGGCTGGAATAGTGAGCCAGGTGGGCAGGCTGCTGCCGTCCGGCTCGGGCTACTCGATACCCGACGTGATACAGACCGACGCGGCCATAAACCCGGGCAACTCCGGCGGGCCCCTGCTGAACATGAGGGGCGAGGTCATAGGCATAAACAACGCCATACAGTCCACCACGGGCGAGTTTGCGGGGGTCGGGTTCGCGATATCCTCCCAGACCCTGGTAAAGGTCGCCCCCACCCTGATTACAGACGGCTCGTACGCGCACCCCTGGATCGGGATATCCGGCAGGGACATCGGCCCCGAGACTGCCAGGCTCATGAACCTTGAGGAGACAGTCGGGTTCCTCGTGGTGGACATAATCGGCGGCAGCCCCGCCGACGAGGCCGGGCTGATGCCGTCTGAGGACACGGTGGTGATACGCGGCGAGGAGCTGAGGATAGGCGGGGACGTCATACTTGGAATAGACGGCCAGGACGTCAGGAAGATAGACGACATATTGATACACCTGCAGCGCTCAAAGTCGGTGGGCGACACGCTGGAGCTCGACATCCTGCGCGACGGCCAGATGATGGAGCTGCAGCTGACGCTGCAGCAGAGGCCGGACTGATCCTTTCCTAATTGCCGCCTTTGGGCGTGCCATGATGGTTCGCGCAGCAGGCTGCAGGCCCTCCGGCGCCGAGGTCGTCCGCATGTCAATCCGGCCAATGCCCGGAATGGCCGGGCCGCGCCGCACGCCGCGCCTGCAGGCGCGCGCCAGTCTCCGCCCCGCTCCTTTCCACCACCGCCGCCACCACCGTTCCGGACGCGCCATTTCCGTAGGTTCTGTTGCAAATTCGTGATATGGTCATCGCTGTGGTATTCTCTGATTTGTGGCGATCAGGTAGAGGCCGCTGTTCTGTATGATGGTTTTCCACTTGCTGCGTCCTTCCGTTGAGATGCCCGCCGCCTCTGCAGGGGTCTTTTTGATTGAGTCGTGCCTGCGCACATGATTGTAATGAACTTTTGTGCCAGTAACCACTGGGGTGTCGGACACGCCAAGCCCCCTGAAGGTCTTCTCACGGTCGCGTATGGTTCCGTTCAGTCTTTCCATCTTGTTGTTGGACGGGTGGTGGTTTCCGGTGGAGCCGCCGTTGGGGCCGGTGCGCTTGCTCCTGATTCCCGCGTCGGACCTGTGGTACGTCTTTGAACCGAACACCTTGCGGGCCGCCTTCTGGTAGGCGGGCAGCTTGTCGCTTATTAGGACGGTGGGGTTCTTGCCGCCCGCGTGATCCTTGGTCGTCTTGAATATGTCGTACGCGTCGTGCTTGTCATTTGAGTCCGCGAGTTCGCCCGCCAGCCAGTACCGAGTGTCGTCGTCCATTGTCGCAAACAGATAGTGCTTCTTGCCGTTGACCTTGACCCACACTTCGTCGGCCCTGTACCAGTTGCCAACGTCCGGGGTCAGGCTGTCCGTGAACAGTCCCGCTATCTTTGAATAGCGTTCAACCCCCCGGTATATGACGGAGTTATCCACGTCTATTCCTCGGGTTTCGAACAGGCCGGATATGCCGCGCGTACTCATTCCCGAAGTAAGTGTTAACCTGATTTGGGCCGTCTAGACGTACCTTGCAATCTCTTGC
>JAPPIP010000118.1 GCA_028820595.1 Nitrososphaerota archaeon
GGAGAGGGATACGCATGCAAAAGTCTAGGCGGAACTATTTACTGGATACCACACCCACATACCTACCTTGAAACCAATAAAAACAACAAAGTCTAACGCCAACCGTTAAAATAAGGGGATCAGACGGCCAGTGCATGCACGGGGCCAATTACCGCAACGGCACAGGACAGCCGTTTACGCGCAAGGAGTACATAAAGGGAAAGCCACAGATAAAGATAGCAAAGTTCCAGGGAGGCAAAAGGGGCACGTACCAATACTGCGTGCAGCTGCTCATAAACGAGACCATGCAGATCAGGCACATGGCAATAGAATCGACCCGACTGGCCGCAAACAAGACGCTTGAAAAAACGACCGGCGAGACCGGATACTATTCGCGCCTGAGGATATATCCGCACAACCTCCTGCGCGAGAACAAGATGATAGCCGCGGCAGGAGCAGACAGGCTCCAGGAGGGCATGCGCAGGGCCTGGGGCAAGGCGACCAGCCTGGGCGCAAGGGTCAAACAGGGACAGTGCATAATGGAACTGTACGTCAACGGGGACGACCACCGCGAGGCGGCAAAGAAGGCGCTAAAAGCCGCATGCGTAAAGCTTCCCGGAACCCCTGCAATACAGGTGGTCAGCTGGAACAAGCCGTCGCCCTAGCAGAGGGCTGACGCGTCGCGCCACCAACCGTGCTTTTGCATGAGATCTGCAAACTCCTCAAACTCTTTTGGGGTCGGGTCCCTGCGCAGCTGGCGCCGGGTCTGATAATAAAACGCATTGTACAGCCTTCCTGCCGCAATGCCTGCCGCAACGTAATGAATGCGGTCCGCGTCGGCCGCGGCAGCGGTGCCACCGTAACCACTATCGGCGCCTTCGCCCCCCAGCCCCGCGGCAACCAGCCGTGCAAGCATGCACACCTCGTCACGGTTTGACTCCGTCTCGGCCGCCTTTTCACGCAGTTTTTTCAGAATCGCGTCATTCATGCGCGTACAGCAAGCGCGCCACTAAAAAGCATGATCGTCAGACGCGCGGCAACCCGCGCGAGCATCCCAATTCTCAAGCTATAAATCACCTGCGCGGGTAATGCGGCCTGTGAACAAGGCGCTAGAAAAGTCCCTAAAGGACGCCTCCAAGGAGGGAAACCTCACGCTGGGCGTAAAGCAGGTGCGCGGGGCGCTCAAGGACTCCAAGCTTGTGGTGGTGTCCAGGTCCGCGGATTCCGCGGCATCAGCGTCAGGAGACACCGGCGCCAGCAGCATAATACAAGAGGCAGAGAAGAACAGCATACCGGCAGTCATCTTTGAGGGCACGTCGGTGGCCCTAGGCAGGTTGTGCGGCTTGCAGTTCCGCACGTCGGCAGTCGCGTTCTCCCCGCTTGCAGAGATCAACGTCAACGAGATAACAAAGGATGAGGGGCATGACGCTGAAGGATCCTAGTGCGGGGCGTACGAATATGACGACTATGGCGGCCAATCAAGCTTTAAATAATATTGCCAAATCGCGTTATCATCAGAGGTAGACAGGTATTTTTCATGGCACAATCAATAAAGTTATCCACCGAACAGATGCGCCTCATGTCACTCTTTCAGAACGTGACCGGCGCGACTGCAAAGGACTGCATCGAGGAAGAAAACCAGAACCGCGTCATATTCATAGTCAGTACCGGCAAGATGGGGCTGGCCATCGGAAAGGGCGGGATGCACATAAAGTCGCTGCAGAACATGATAAAAAAGAGCGTCGAGCTCGTCGAGTTTGACGCGGATCCCGCAAAATTCCTTTCAAACCTGCTCAATCCAAAGCTGGTAATGGACGTAAAAATGACAAGCCGCAACGACGGTACAAAACAGGCGGTAGTTACGGTCGACCCCCAGAAGAAGGGTATCGTGGTGGGCAGGGAGGGCAGAAACGCCCAAAAGGCAAGAATGCTTGCAAAGAGGTACTTTGGCATCACCCATGTGTTAATAAACGGCCCCGAAAGGGCAGCCATGGAGCTGTAGGCAATGAGAAAATCACCGCTTGGCCTGTTTGCAGGAAGGGTCCTGACTGCCAAGAAGAAGGGACAGAGATGGTCCATATCCACGTACAAGCGCCGTGAGCTTGGCATAGACAAAAAGGCCGACCCGCTGGGGGGCTCCCCGCAGGCGCGCGGAATAGTCCTTGAAAAGGTAGGCATAGCTGCAAAGCAGCCCAACTCGGCGGTGAGAAAGTGCATCAGGGTGCAGCTCATAAAGAACGGCAAGACCGTGACGGCGTTCCTGCCCCGTGACGGCGCGATGAACTTTATAGACGAGCACGACGAGGTCCACATACACGGAATGGGGGCCACCCAGGGCGGTGCCATGGGCGACCTGCCGGGCGTGAGGTTCAAGGTATTCAAGGTAAACGGCACATCACTGCACGAGCTTGTGATAGGCAAAAAGGAAAAGCCCAGGCGCTAGGACGTGGTTGATTATGGCAGCAGACGAGGCGAAAGTGGACAGCGGCGGCGAGCAGGGCGAAGACGCGGCGGCGGCAACACCGTCACCGGCAGCAGCAGCAGAACCGTCGCCGGCGGCAACGGAATCTTCTGCAGACACGCCGGACGCCGCAGGAGAGAGCGCTGCACCGCCGGAGCCCAAGGGTGACGGCGCCAAGCCCAAAAAGTCCGCCTCCCAGAAAAAGGCCAGGATTCCAGAGCCCCAGGACATGCTGGTCTTCCGCAAATGGGACGTCTCGGGCATAGAGATAGTGGATCCCGGCCTCAAGACGGCCATATCGCTCAGGAAGCAGATCACGCCGCACACGTTTGGCAGATCCGCGCTAAAGCGCTTCAACAAGGCCGATGCCAACATCGTCGAGAGGCTCATGAACAAGACGATGCACTTTGGGAAAAAGTACGCAAAGAACACGGGCCGGATGTCCGGCAAGAAGACAAAGGTGCTCAACACGGTAAAGTCCGCGTTTGACATCATCAACATAAAGAGCGGCGGCAAGAACCCCGTCGAGGTGCTTGTCAGGGCCGTCGAGTTCTCCGCCCCCAACGAGGACACCACCAGGATAGTGTACGGCGGGACCGTATACCACGTCTCAGTCGACGTTGCCCCCATACGCAGGGTGGACCTCGCGCTAAAGTTCATCTCCGACGCGATAAAAGAGGCCACCTTTTCAAACCCAAAGCCCATAGAGGAGCACATGGCAGAGCAGCTGATGATGGCAGCCGCAAACGACCCGGCAGCCCCGTCGGTAAAAAAGAAGAACGAGCTTGAGAGGATAGCGCAGGCGTCGAGATGACCCGCGCCCAGAAACGACCAGAGTCCAGACTGTTCCCCGTGGAATGCCGCGGCCGCGCGGGCGTCATGAATGCAGAACAGTAGCCCGAGGCAGATTCGAACTGCCGTCTCTGCCTATCCTCTCCTGAG
Source organism: Nitrososphaerota archaeon (assembly GCA_028820595.1). Taxonomy (GTDB): domain Archaea; phylum Thermoproteota; class Nitrososphaeria; order Nitrososphaerales; family Nitrosopumilaceae; genus Nitrosopumilus. The sequence continues at coordinate 3,383 of JAPPIP010000118.1, forward strand.
ATCCAGAGGGCAGAATCCTTGGCCCGATGGGTTTGACCGAACTAGACTATCGGGCTACCGGACGTACGCCGTCAAAAAAAACATATAATGTTTTGCAACTGCTTTATGTACATTTTCAGGACGGCGAGCCGCGGCGCAGGCATCGGCTGGCAACCATTATAACGCAAACCTCCCCCCCACCAGACGCATGCCACAGCACGACGCGCGCCAGGGGTACGCATCCCCAGAGCAGAAGGAGATTGCAGACTCGCTTGAGCTGCTCAAAAAGGACTGGAGCGTGGATCCCGTCCTCGAAGAGTTCGTGCTGGGAAGGACCGGCGACGTCTCGGACCACGTCATAACGCACGGCGGCGTGACGTTCCACATACCGTACCTCAACGAGCACTCAAGGTACGTGCTGTGGAAGTGCCTGTGGCCGGACTGCCACAACTGCTGCGAGAGGCAGGGTAGGCTGCCGCTCACGGCCGACGACCTGATCGTGATAGGGGCGGGCCTCAAGTACTCAAAGACCTCGGAGTTCATCAGGAAGGAGACCGTAACTGCCACGTACTCGTCGGGGGGCGGGGCAGGCGGCGGCCAGGAGACTGTAATGACCACGATCAACCTCAAGCGGAAGGAGGGCGAGACCGAGTCGGAGGACGGGACGCGCATACCGTGCAGGTTCCTAGACGAGGAGGGGGGATGCAGCATGCACCCATCGAGGCCCGGCGTGTGCTACCTGTACCCGTTCACCACCTGGACCCAGAACGACGGCGGGGCGGCCAGGATACACGCCACGTACCAGTTTACAGGTGACTGCCCGGGGTTCTACCTGGCAGACAGCACGGCCGGGATGATGCCGGAGATAGAGGACTATTCTGTCATAATACGGGACTACAACATGGCGTCCGCCAGGACGGAGCGCGAGTCCCTCGGCTGCTCGTCCATAACGTGAGGTCAGGCCTTGGCGACCTTTATCAGGTCCGCCATGCGTATGTCCATCCCGAACCTGTCCTCGTGCTTTTTCATGTATCTGAATATGGAGATAAAGTCCGGCAGCGACCTCACAAGGCTAAAGTCCTTGCGTATCTTTGAGTGCACAAAGTTGAACACCTTGGAGTACACCTTGTAGTGCTCGTCGACGGCCCTCTCGTACGCGGCAAAGTCCCCGATGTTCTCCAGGAATATCTCGGCGCACTGCATCGACGGTATGATTCCCTCGCCGAGCAGGGCATATACGGTCCCGATCGACTCGCCCACGCCGACCACCTTGCCGCTGTAAAACGGCTTGCACTTGTTGGGGGTGGCAAGCCTGATGGGCCTTCCCTTTGTCTGCAGTATCTTGCCCCCGTGCTTTTTCAGAAAGGCATCCGTGGCCTTTACGTGGTTCTTGTTGTAGTCGCCCGCCCCGACGTGGGCCCATTTTTCGCCGAGCGGAAAGTACCAAAAGTAGCCGGACATGCCGGGGAACGGCTCGATGTAAAAGTCGTCATACGGGACGCCCCCCTCGTACTCGACCTTGTACTCGTACGTGGGCAGGAAGAAGTCCTTCTCAAGCCTTGGCAGGTAGGCCCTGTGGAATCCCGTGCAGTCCACGATTATGTCGTATTCGGACTCCAGATCCCCGAGGGCGGGGGGCTTGCCGTACGTGACGTCCGCGTCCCTTATGAACTCCTTTATGAGCCCCAGCTTGTTGTAGGTGCACAGGCCGTGCAGCCCGATGTCGAATGCGACGCCGTTGTTCATGCGCACGCTCATCTGCCTGCCGTCGTGTATCAGGAACCTGCCAAAGTCCACGCCCACCTTTGAGCAGAACTCCTCAAGGACGGGCCTTATGGTCCCCCAGGCGCATATGGAGTCGTGGCGCTCCTCGGGCATCATCTCGTACCCGGCCACGTCGTGGCCGGTGCCGGCCAGGCGCGCCATCAGGTAGGAGCCGGCCACCCCCATGCCCATTACCGCAATCTTCAATGATGCAAATGGGCGGCGTCCCAATAAATACAGTGATGGTGTTGGCCGGTGCCGCCCACAAAGGAGTGGGCGGCGCAGCCCCGGGCGCACCCGGATGCGGCCGCACCAGGTATGCGCGACGGTGGCGGCGGCCCGCGCCCGGTCAGCGCCTTTCCAGGCCGCGTGCAGGTTTGCGCATTGCCGTCGCGGCCATTGCCGCCAACGTCGCCGTGCAGCCGTCATAGGGGTTATTGCCACCGCCAATGTCGCCGCCATCAGCAACCAGTGACTTCAACGCTCGCGGAATTTTCGCGGCGTCAGATGATCTTTTTGCGCGCCGCATCAATGCGGATGATTGCCGCCTTGTTGTCAGGCCCCCGCACGCGGGCCTCGAATATGGGCACGTACGTCTCCACTATGGAGTCAAGGTCGAACTGCTCGGACAGGTCCTCAATATCGGGCTCGAGGGGGGACTTGAGCCGCTCCTCCAGTACGGAGACGGCGTCCTCGCGTTCAAGGGACGGCTTCTTTGCAAGGGCTTCGTCGTTTATGATGGATTCGGGGCGAGCCTCGGTGGTCTCCGGAGACACCTTGTACTTTGGCCTTTTGATCTCGTTTCCGGCCGTATCAAACGTAATCTCAAGGGACGAGTCGAACGCCACGTGCTCCTGGAGGCCTATGTCGATCTTGTTCTTCCCGCGCCGCGGCGAGAGCGCCTTCTTGAGGCGCGACTGCTGCCGCAGGTCAAACGAGGCCTCGCCCACCACCACGCGCCTCACGGACTTGCCCACGGTGATGGTGTGGGTGGCGTTGCGCATGTAATCGGCCTCGTATCTGCCGGATACCGTCCGCAGGCACTCGTACGACAGCTGGATCTTCTGCAGACGCACCGCGCCCGCCTTTGGCTGCGACAAGAGGGATCCAAACAGCGACTGTTTTTTGCGTTCGATGAGCGCCCTTGCCGCCGCCTCGTCCATCATGGGGCGCAGCACTATGACATCAGTGGACGAGGCATAGCTTTCGGCCATAGCGCGTGACCGTCCACGTACGTTAAATAGATTTCAGGCGGCGCGCACCGGGGTGGGGTTTCATCTGCCCGTCCATGCCCAGGCCAGCCGGCCCGTGGTGCTCTTCCGGGCGCACGCGGGCGCCAAGCCGCGGGCGCACAACCGAACTAGGGAGGGGCAGGACTCGACGCGCCGTCCTGCGACGCGGACCGCGCGCCCCCGGGGCCCCCCCCCCCCCCCCCCCCCCCCCCCACCCCAACCCCGGGGGGGGGGGGGGGGGGGGGGAAGAGCGGGGGGGGGGGGGGGGGCGAGGAAAAGGGGGTGATAGTGGTATACAAAAAGGAT
>JAPPIP010000106.1:0-1460 GCA_028820595.1 Nitrososphaerota archaeon
GCCGGGCGGCGGCCCCGCACCGGCGCCGCGGCAATGTCCGGTGCAAATACCACGTACATCCCAAATAACTTCATGCCCCCCGTCCTTTTCCCCCCCCCCCCCCTTTCCGGGGGGGGGGCCCCCCCCCCCCACCTCGGACCACATCTTGACCCTCTGCGGCCAGCCTGTACGCGACCGATGCCTGCGGCAATATTTTTATGCCGAATGACGCGACATACGGCATGGCAAACTATGCCATTGAAATCAACAGATGCCGCAAGGTCGGGGACCTTGCAGAAAAGATGGGACACACTGAACTGGCCGAGATGGCAAGGCGCCTTGCGGAATCATACGAGGAGCGGTCAAATGATTCCAGGGATTGACAACGACATGCGCGCGTTGGAAGAATGCCAGAAGCATAATGACCATGAGATAGAGCGCCTTCTGGGATTGTGTGACGCCCTTCTGCACAGGGAGGCGAACTCCGCAAACGCGTTGGAAATAGACGGCATCAGGGCCGAAATTTCCGCGTACAGGGATCAGATATCCAAGCACGAGGCCGACAATGCCGATACCGCTGCAAAGTTGCGCGAGTTAAGGGGCAGGGCCGGCGCGTGATCCCCCGGCCGCGGGTGCGCCGGGCGCCCTAGAGGCCAGTGCCATATGGTAACCATCCTAACTCGGCCACGTTGGGATGGGCGCGCAGGCACGATGCGGCCACGTGGGATGCCTTCCTCTCCGTGTCCCGCCATGCACGCAACGGCCATGGCCCCGGGCTGATGTCCACCCCGGGACGCCCCTACTCTGGACTTGCATGCGGTGTGTCAAGCCCGTTTGCTATCGACTACGGCGCCAAGTACCAAACCCGAAAGATGTCCCTTTACCGGCGGGACGCATGCCCGCTGATCACGCCTCTCCTCAGAGGCCACTGGGCATGATCAGATCCGTTGTCCATGTACGGTTTTTAGAAGAGCAAGGCACGTTGAAATTTTTCGATGCCGCACGTCCTTGACCGTCCACTTAATTAGCGTGTAACCGCCTGACGGAACCAAGCGGATGAGCTGGACCTCGCCCTCTGCCACACTATTCTTATATTGTGGAAGTTGATCCAAGGGGCCATTGCGCATAGGGCACAGGATTGTGATGGTGGCTGTAGCATCTGCGCTTTGCGCTGTTGTTGCGGGTGTCACTGCGGCAATCCCGGCACATGCCCAGACTGTGGGTGAAATCCCGGAAACGGGGATTACGGTACAGACGGTCGGGACTCACATTACGATCGACTGGCAGGATGCGGATCGCGCCACAAAATACTTGGTACAGATATACACTGGTACCCGACTCACAGACAGCCTGTTTGTTACGGACTCGATTCTGGTAAACAGAGAGTTGAGGGCGGGCGTGACATATGTGGTAACGGCAACCCCATACTGGGATTTCAGGGCCGGTGTGGAGCGGGAACTGGCTAGGGTCTACATAACGCC
>JAPPIP010000106.1:1560-6592 GCA_028820595.1 Nitrososphaerota archaeon
GGCTACAACCCCGCCGCCGGCTACAACCCCGCCGCCGGCTACAACCCCGCCGCCGGCTACAACCCCGCCGCCGCCGACATCCACGGACATCACCGGCTTGATCACCGTCGTTGAGAATCTAAGATCCATCATAGCGGAACTCTCGCTGAAAATAACCGCGCTGGAGGCAAGACTCGACCCGCCTGTCATCGACGAAGGCGACTTTATTCCCATATACTATAGTGCAACGAGCTCGTACAATAGATTGCAGCAGACATATTACGAGGACCAGCAGTTTCTTGAGCGCTTTACGGAACGTCTAACCCGGACGATGGCGCTGCCCTACGACGTCTACCTTACAATGGATGAATGCGACAGGACAGATGCGTTTTACAGCCCGGATTACAAGCAGATAGTCATCTGCTACGAGTTCGTCACATACATGGAAAACCTGCTGGCTCCGCACTATGCCACGGACGAGGAACTGTTCCAACAGGTAGACGAGTTCATAGCATGGGTCATGTTGCACGAGCTGGGACACGCTTTCGTGGACGTGTACGATCTGCCGATCACCGGGAACGAGGAGGACGCCGTAGACCAGTTTGCCACGATAATCTCGCTGGAGTACATCCCGCACGGCCAGCTTGGCGGCGACCTTCGGCCTACCCTGCAGGCGTATCTTGAGCTGAGCCAGGACAGCGACGCGGACTTTGCAGGCGTCCACTCCCTGAGCATCCAGAGGTTCTACAACATAGCTTGCTGGATGTACGGGAGCGACACGCACGCGTATTCGTTACTTGCCAATCTACTTCCGGAGGAGAGGGCCAGCCAGTGCCAGTCCGAGTACGAGCGCATGAGTGCAAGCTGGTACAGGCTGGCCAGCCCGTACCTGCTCAATCCGGTGTCTGTACCGCCGCCCTGAATGGACTGATTTTCAACCGTTCCCGGTTCCGGTTTATAATGACATGATGACGCGACGTGGGGGGCGGCCCCCCCCGCCGGATGAACCGCACCCATTCCAGCTGTGCGCCGCTCGGCTTCATCCCACGGCCCTCTGATGTAAGCGGAGCATGTGACTGTTCGACTCCACACACCGATATCGCTGCAAAGTTACGCGAGCTAAGGGGCGGGGCCGGCGCGTGATCCCCCGGCCGCAGGTGACTATTCTCCGGTTATGCACACATGGCATCCAAAGCCCGGCCAGTTTCTGACAGAGAACACCTACTCGTCCCAAGGCGCCCCGGGATCAAAATCTGGCCCGACTATACGGCAGAACGCCACGACGGCACACGCATACCGGGGCAGAACCCGGGCATCGCCTCTACCGTGCACGGCCCAGAACCTGACAGTACCGTGCACGGATTTTATCTGGCATGCCGCCGGGGGCCTTCTGAGTACGGCCAAACCACGCTTACCGTCTCGCATATCGACGCGGGAAACAGCAGAGACTACACGGCAACAGGGCCCGTCACGTTCTACATGGGGTGCTCAGAGACAACCACGAAAAGCAACGCGCCGTCCGCATGGCGGGATACCGGCCCTCTGGTTTGCGGCATGACGGGCCCCAACAGCGGAAGTAGCTGCCGGGAGTGTCGCAGCCCCCCCGCTTCTGGGAAGAGAATGCTTTTCCAGTCCGGCCAAGGAAGCATTGTCGCGGTTCCGGGGTCAGCCGTTCGGCAGCTTGTACGCCGTGCGCGGGTCAATCTCTTCGGCCTTGGCCTTGTGGCCGTCCGGGTACAGGGCGCGCAAATACTCCAGCTCCTCGTCCGCGCCGCCCTTGGTGCTGGTCCACCAGTACCTCTCTGCCTGGTTCCACTTGTATCCCCGGCCCCTCAGCCTGTCCTTGACGTCAAAGCTGTTGCCGTGGGCGACCACCCTCACGGACGGCTCCAGCATGAGGTTCAGGCTGCCCGGCACCGCGTCTAGCAGCCACGCGGTCGCGAGGCAGTCCGCGTACGCCCTGTGGTGGTCAAAGAACCACCCCTCGCGCATCAGGAGCTCGCCGAGCCCCCGCGTGCCGTGCCCCAGGTCCCACCACGGTACCTCCTCCATGGTGCACTTCCACCTGCAGTCGTTTGGGACGATGCGGTCAAAGAACGGGCGGTCGAACTTTGCGTTGTGGGCCGCCATTACGGGATCGCCGCGGATCATGCCGCGCACTTTATCCGCGTCGATGCGCTTGCCGCGCACCATGTCGTCCGTTATACCGGTCAGCTCCGTTATGCCGTCGGCTATGGGCTCGCCGGGATCCTCGAACATGTCGAGCACCTCGTCCACCCCCGCGAGCCTCCCCTCCGGGCCGTAGCGGCACCGCGCCATGCCGATCTCTATGACCTTGTCCGCGTCATGGCTGAGCCCCGTGGTCTCAAAGTCCACGATAACGACGGTGGTGTCATCGCGGCGCGGCTCTGCGAAGCTTATCGGGACGTCGTCGTAGCGCAGGGGGACCTTTTCCAGCACGCGGTAGCCGTCCGGGTTACGTGCGATGCCCTCGAGGTGCGAGTCGGACGGCTTTTTCTGGGTTCCCGTCGGGGTGCGCCACATGGCGTCGCGCCGGCGTGCGGCCAAAAAAAGTCTTTGCGGCTCGCGCGGCGGCCGCCGCCGCCTGCGCCGCGCGCAGACTCGCGGGCCGCGGCCGTCAAGCGCAGGGCCCGCCGTCCGCGTCCTGCGGACCGGCCCCTCCAACACTCTGCTGACGGCGCCTCCCCTCCATCTCCCCCATGGCGCCCTTCAGCCTCTCGGCGGATACCATGCCCCCGTCTTTCATCCGCGCGAACAGCTCGGCGTACCGGAACTCCCTCTTGGAATACTCTAGTATCTTCCCGTACTCGCCGCCAAAATAGTGCCGTATCTCGTCGCCTCCGGAGGTCTCCTTGACGGGCAGCCCGTACGCGTGCATCAGCGTGTCGTGCCTGAGCCCCGAAATGTCAAAGCCGTTGAGCGGCAGGTGCATCTGCAGTGTGTCGCACACCACCACCCCCTCCACCAGCCTGCGGTATATCTCGCGCTCGCCGTCAATGTTGTGGTGCAGCATCCTGGCGTACAGGAACGGCAGGTCAAACCGGGTCAGGTTGTGCCCTATGATCCGAAAGCCCCTGATCCTCTGGAACCTCGAGAGCACCCCGTAGAATTCGGCGAGTATGGTTCTTTCGTCCGACTCCCATTCCGCGAGGCGGCGCACGGGGCCGTGCTCGCCGAGCTGGTACGCGATCAGTATGACCTTGCCGTCTGCCGCGTTGAGGGCCCCCTTCCTCGCCTTCCAGTACGTGTCGGGATCCGACTGTTTCGTGAGCGCGCCCTGCACCATGCGCCAGTCGGCGTCCGCGTACTCTGACGCGGTCATGTCCGGCGCGGTCTCGATGTCCAGAAACAGATCCATCACGCGCCCGTACTGCGCGGCGCTCTAAAACATTGCGGGCCACCGGTCACGTCGCACGCGCGGCTTTGCCAAATACGGCGCACGCGGGCTGCGCGCTGTACCTATGGAAGCTTTGCCTTTATCTTTGATATCTCGTCCTCGAGCCGCTGGAACCGCGCATCCATCATGTCATGCATGCTGGATGAGAGGGAGCGTATCTCTTTGACTGTGTCGTCCTGCTTCTCCAGCATCGAGTCCTGCTTCTCCAGCATCGAGTCCTGCTTCTCCAGCATCATGCGGAAGTATGCCGAGCCCGCGCCAAACCCCTCCGACATCTCCGTGACCAGATCCCCCATTACTATCCTAAAGCTCTTGAACTCGCCCGTGGGCTCGGAGTATTCCACCCGGACATCGTCGACCTCGATCGGCTTTTTTGCACCGCGCACCGCCTCGACAAACCTTCCGATGCCTTCCTCCTCGCCCTCGCAGGTTATGCGCACGGTCTCGTCCTCCATGTTCTCGACCTCGCCCCTGAGCAGGCACTGGCGGGCCGCGATCCTTGCCATGTATCTAAAGCCTACGCCCTGCACCACCCCGGACACGGTCATGTCGGCGCGGCGGTTCATGCCAGTGATATGCGCGCCTTCGTTATTATACTGCGCGATCCCGAAGGCGCCGTCGCGCGTCCAGGGGGCTGACAGTTAGGTTCTTAGTGCGGGACCTGCCCTTGCCGCGTGCCATGGCGACGTACTATCTCGACATAGAGACCACCGGGCTGGACCCGAGGACGGACAAGATCATTACCATACAGTATCAGGAGCTGGAGCGCAACACGGGCAGGCCCGCGGGCCCCCTTGAGATACTAAAGGAGTGGGAGGAGGGGAGCGAGTCGAAGATGCTCAAAAGGTTCGTCAGGGACACGTACGTAACAAGCAGGTTCCCGTTTGACTTTGTGCCCGTGGGAAACAACCTGAAGTTCGAGCACGGCTTCCTGAGGCAGAGGAGCAAGAGGCACGGCCTCAAGACCATCGACATCATGTCAAGGCCCGCCCTCGACGTACAGGCCACGCTCGTGCTCATGAACCACGGCGAGTTCAAGGGGTCCGGCCTTGACAGGATGACGGGCAAAAAGGAGAGCGGCAAGAAGATCGGGGAGTGGTACGAGGCGCAGAAATATGACAGGATAGAGGCGTACGTCACGGACGAGGCCCGGGAGTTCTCGAGGTTTTTTGCGTGGCTGTGCAAGAAGATGCCCGCGCTGCACAAGACCTATGCAAGGAAGGCCGTGCGGGGGTGATGCGCGCGCGTGAGCCGCGGGCCCTCTTGGCGCCATGATCGGTCACATTGTAAGATGCCGCGTGAGGGAGTCATCATCCGCGCCCGCGCATGCCGGCGCTCACAAGCTGCGGCACGGCTCGCAGCAGCAGGCCGACTGCAGTTGTCACGTGGATGATTCTTGACGGCCTCCCCCGGCATGACGGCCCGCGCGCGCCGTTAGGCGCCTATGGCAGCTTTGCCTTTATCCCTGCTATCTCTTCCTCAAGCCGTTGGAACCGCGCGTCCGTCATGCCATATACGCTGGTGGGAGGGGGCGGATCTAGCCGATTACGTCCTACTTGTCCAGCATCATGCGTAGGTATGCCGTCCACGTACCAAACCCTTCTGCCCACTCCGTGACCAGATCCCCGAGTATTA
>JAPPIP010000003.1:0-30664 GCA_028820595.1 Nitrososphaerota archaeon
CACATTTTCCTAATTTTGAATGAACATATCAGTCATGCAGCTTGGTTCACACGTCAATTCTGAATCTACAAAAAACATCGGATTTTCTTGGCGGGATGTGATTGCGAATATGCGTAAACAAAAATGGGAAATATACGAACCGTCTCTTTCAAAAATGAATGATCCTGCGTGGAAATTACTTTATGATGAAAGCCCTACTGGGATAAAACTTGATGAGTCAGATGAAAAAACACTGGTGTTGACGTTGAGCCATGCCGATACCGTGCGAATCAACGCAGAGCCCGGTTCTAATGCCAGTAAAGGGTCACAATATTTTTGGCTGAGTAAAGATTGTTATGATTTTTTCCCACCCCTGACAATTCGTAACAGAAGAGGAACCAAGGCCACATATTCATGTATTATTAAGCTAAATTATGTTGATCTCGACGGTACAACTGATGATTGTAGGGTTACGTTTGAAGCAGAAAACAATTTGGACTTTAGATTAGGAACTGGAAAACTACGGCATACTAGGATTGCTAAAACAGGAGATCTTGCGACAATTATGAGAATTAAAGAATCACAATACGAATTGAGAATATTCAAAAAAGACAGCAAACAGTATGATGATTTAAAAAAATACGCTATTCATCATATCGGTCATCAAGGCAAACGATATGGGTACATATCTAACGAGGAATTCCAGGATATCATTAGAAATTGATTATCTGCGGATTTGGTTCCGCTGCCAGTTCATGAGCTCTGCATGTTAAGTGGACTGCCTGCTCGGACGTGTCAGTGTACGGACGAGTAATCCGTATGGTGCTTGTCCACGTATGCCTCATGTAGATCAGAGAGCGGCGGCACACAGACGAGTTCTGTCGTAAATTTGTGACCTCTTGCTTGTCTACACATACTGATGTTACCAACTATGCCCAACACTCAAGCACGTTATAATTCTTGGAGGTCACGAATTTGCAACGGAACCCAAAAATCACACAATCCAAAAAATGAACGTCTTTCCATCGGTGAAATGGGATTTTTCAAATTCGGAGTGCCTTTTGGCCGCGGATTCAGGCTTGGAATACGGCAACCATTGACTTGCGCTGCTGGACAACTGTCTTGTTCTTCAGAGGTATTAGTCATGCGGCAGACCTGCGGGGTCACTGGTCCAGTTGCAGAATGGGCACGCTGGTCGAGTAGCTCTATCGTGCCAGAGCTCCTGCACACGGCGCACACCACGTCGTTGTCGCCTTCCGTCATCCAATCCTACCTAGGCCGTGAATGTATCCAATCGCCACGCGGATTGCATGCTGCTGTACGACCATATCCAAACGACAAAAATGGTACAAATTCTGGTACCGTGTGAGTCTCACCAGTCTACATTGAACAACTATCGGATGCACATTTCTATCCGTACACCATTCAAGTACCCGAATCCTACTCCCAGATTGTACCGTACGTCTCTCCTTTCTTCCACCCTTCAGCACGTCAGTGGGCCGTGGACAGTTAATGATATGAGATGTGTTCTTTTTCATGTCGAGTGATCTCAGTTTGTGGAGGATCCAGCTCATTGCCATTTGTTAGGCTTCACTGGTCTTCAGTCTGACTTTGTGCCCGGACAACTCCCCTGCAATCTCGTGGCCTTCCAATAAGAACTTGTCAGGATGTGACTCGATTAGTGAGTGCAGGTTCACGTATCCATATTCACGCGGATCAAATGCGGGATTGATTGCCCGAAGGCGGTTTCCCACGTTGGCAAGTAGAACCCACGTGTCATCATCTCCTGACAGTTCCTTGATTGCCTTTGTTACCATGCCTACCCATTCGTGGCTATGTTTTGAGCCTTGGGCTGATACCGTTTTGACGCTTGGCAATCTGCCGACGGGCTGTACGCCGCCGTTTGCAGTGATCGTCTCGATGTATGTAAATCGATTACATGCGTTTACAAGAGATTGTGGGGTGCCCGTATTACCAATCCCGAGGACGAATTTGCCCTGTTCTCGCAGTTCGATTGCCAGCCGGGTGTAGTCACTGTCGCTTGAAACGATGCAGAATCCATCCACTTTCCCCTCGTAAAGCATACGCATAGCATCTATTATGAGCGCGCCGTCAGTTGAGTTTTTGCCACTCGTATAGTTGGACTGTTGGATTTGCAGTATGGCATTCCGGTTGGCCGCCTCCTTCCATTCTGTCAAATTGGATTTGGTCCAGTCGCCGTACACGCGCCGTATCTTCGGGTTTCCGTGTGTAGACGCCTCGTCGATTATGTCTTTGATTACATTGTGTGAGATGTTGTCCCCATCAACCAGTATGGCAAGTGATCGGGATTTTTCGTCCATGCATGTATGGGAACAATCTGGTTTATTAGCATTTTAGTGGAACGTAGGGTCTTCTATTGTACGGAAATTAATTTGCCCTACTTGAGGCGATCAGTCAAGACTACGTGCTGTGTCTATTATGAAAAAGCGTACGGACATACTTGCTTAAACATGAATCGTGAGAAGGGCCTTGTTGACAAGTGGAGACAACTATGCCATCTGCAGGTTCGACGACCAGACGCCGGATCCTGACGTAGTAGAGGAGTATCTGGTCGGGCAGGCGGATGCAAAGGCTCGCGTCTTTATCACTAGAGACGGCCGCTACATAATCAGGGAGCCACCTCTCACCGTGCGCGCCGAGGCCATGTATATACGGCTCATGCAGAATATACACCACTCCTTCACGTACCAGGACATATCCCGCGACGACGTCATCCCGCTGCTAAAGCGCACGCTAGCAGAGGAGTCAAAGGCCACAAACGACTTTGAGGTGTGGAAGCGCGAAAAGGAGGCAGTCGAGTACTATCTGGTTCGCGATGTGGCGGGGTACGCCGAGCTTGACGTCCTGATAAGGGATCCACACATAGAAGACATCCTGTGCCTGCACTGGAACAAACCCGTGGCAGTAGTGCACCGCGAGCATCCGCACCACACTTTACTGAGCACTAACGTGACGTTCCAGACGGAAGCGGCGCTCGAGCGCCTCATCCAGCGTATATCGCAAAAGTACGGCGAGCCACCCAGCGAGACCCGCCCCATGACCTCGTTTTCCGACGAGCGCGGCATACGCTACACGTTCACCGGAAACAGGCGGATCACACCAGACAGTCCGACCGTATCAATCAGAAAGCCGTCCGTATCTGCTGTCACCATATGTCACCTGCTGCAGAGCGGTCTGCTCTCTGCGCCGGCAGCAGCCTACCTATGGTGCATCATGGACCTCAAGGGGTTTGGCTTGGTAATCGGGGCGCCGTCAGCTGGTAAGACCACCATGATAAACGCCATATTCACGATGTCAAACCCCAATTGGCATTATTTCACCATAGAGGACGTGTTGGAGCTGAAGGTACCGCACCAGTATGTCAGCAGGCATCAGACCACCACGAACTCGTCGCTGCACGGGGAGCGGGGCGCATCTGCAACCACATCTGACGGCAGCAGTGCGGGAGGCGCGGCAGGCTTTGGCGTCTTTGACCTGTGCAGGTTGTCCATGAGGTTCCGGCCCGACTTTGTGGTGGTGGGCGAGATCCTCGGCCAGGAGGCCGACGGACTGTTCCAGGCCGCCGCCTCCGGATCTGGGTGCATGTGCTCGTTTCATGCAAGCAGCGCGGAGCACGCCCTCACGAGACTAGAAGCCCCGCCCATCTCACTGTCAAAGTCGCAGACCGCCCTGCTCACCTACGTGCTGCACATGTCCTGGGTGCTATACGACAACAAGCGTCAGCGCAAACTCATCTCCATAACAGAGATCGCCACTGGGCAGCATGACGGCCCCGTTGCAGGCGCGTCGTGCACGGCGAGTACGGACACCACATACAACAACAACCCCGACACCAAGACGCTGAACACCCTGTTCTGGTACGACCCAGAACAAAACCGCGTGATGCCCGACAGCCTTGACGAGATCATAGAGAAGAGCACGGTTCTGCCGCGCATGAAGGTCATGATGGGTGTCAACAACATCAGGCACGACATGGAGCGCCGCGTGCGCATACTCGAGCACATACGGGACGAGAAGATAATGGATGTACCCGGCATACACGATGCCATCAACACTTTTTACCATGCGGGCTGACGGTCCGCAGCCTGCGCCCGGCGCAGTCACTGGAACACACCCATATGGTATTTAGACCCGGTTTGATCCTACCCGTCATGTCTTCCCCGAACGCGTTCAGCGAGGATGATGTCAACGAGCTGATCTGGGGCAACCTGGAGTCCGAAATCATAAAATGCGATTTTCCACTCGATTCCGCACCAGACGCAATCCCACTCACGAAGGATCTGGTCATGCAGTTGTTCTACGGATTTCTGTACTTTATGCACCACAAGTGCGGGCTGGCGCTGAAAGAAACCAGCACGGGAATGAATTTTGGCGGCGGCGATCTCGACGACCGCTCCACGTGGGTTGACTCCCTGCCGTCTGTGTATATGGCGCGCGGAGAACCCATGTCCTTCGAGATCTTTGCAGGTAAGAACGACGACGCGCGCGCGACTGTCGTCTTGATTGACACCCACGCGCTGTTTGAATGTGGCATGATGTTAAACGAGACGCAGCAGGAGGGAGAGTCGAGGTTCTCCCACTCCGAGATGGCAGAGGAGTTTCACGTGGAGTCTGAAAACCACCAGCGCATGCTTGAATACTTCAAGTACCTCTATGGTGCGGGGCTTGAACACGGACACGCGCTCGTACTGAGGCCGACCAGGATGATGGAATACCTCGCCGCCCTCGACAGAGACATAGAATCTGGAGGCGGCTGTCCTGACCGGGTCATAAGAACAGAAGAGTGGGAAAGGATGGAATATTTGGACAAAATAACCACAAGCATGATCCAGCGCGTGCGAGTTTGCAACGAGTCAAACTTTCGCGAATTATTGGCGGAACGTTTCATAGAGATGCCCAACGTACAAGCCCTCACCTTTTACGAGTACATCCGGGACAAAATTCCATCCGGAGCGGTGGACGAATGGAAGGGCATACGGGACAGGTATACCGTCTGGATAAAATCCATGATCGCGGATCACCTCAATCTGGATCCGACCGGCCTCCAAGAGGCAAAGAGGGAGCTTGCGCAGGCACGCAAACTCTTGGAGGAGGGGCGCTTTACGGAGTCCCTCACCGGGTCGTACAAAAGCATGGAGGCGTACCTGAAGTCAAACGTGCGCAGACGTATGAGTCTTGACGAGAAAATTAAAATCGTCACGAACCGCCCGGCCTTGAGAGGCCACAGGTCAGAGTTGCGCTTCATCAAAGACACTAGGAATCCGGCGCAACACGCGCACGGAACCGATGGATGCAGCGAGGTCAATGCACGGCACGCACTGGAGATGATGGATCAGTTTTTGATCGACGTAGAAAATTCACCGTATGACGCGCGCGACACACGGCCCTTCCGCGTGGATGGTGACGAACCACCCTCCTCCCCCCGCCGGGACGATCCCGGGCGGCCCGCCGGACAGGATGCCAAATGGGAGGACTTGGTGGTCGGGGTAATCCGCGAACTGTCCGCTGACAGCGGCGCGTCGTGGGTGATGCTTGCCGATGTGGGCAGCCGGCTCCGGGCGGCCGACCCGGCATTCGTTCCCCGTAAGTGGGGGTTTGAGGACCTGAACTCAATGATCGGATCGAAACCCAGTGTGTTCGCCCTAGAGGACAACATGATTAACGGAGTGTTATCAGGCCACAGGATCAGGCTGAAGGCCGGATAGCCCGATGCCCAGTATCCGGCACAACCCGGCGCGCGTGCAGATGGACGGAGCTGCAGAACGTCAAGGCCATGCTGGGGGGGGGGCAGACGATGTCAAGAAGAACTTGGAATCCCGCATGCGCGTACTGCAGGACATACTGGACGAGCGGACCGAGACGTGGAGTCCATACACTCGGCGATGAACCAGTACTATCACCACGGCCGTGCAGGCGACAGTCCGGGCACTTGACGCGGAGCCGATCTCAGCAAGGCCCGGCATGAGTGTCGTGCCTACTTTCTGGAGCAACGTGCCCGGGACGTCGTAGATTTTGGCACGTGTTGCGCCCGGACTTCTTTGAAAAGTCGGAAATGTTACCAAGAATCCGAAAGCGACACCATAAAGACCAGATCCAGTGCCTCCATAAGGCTCGGGATCCGTTCATAGGCCAAGTCGGTTATGCCTAACGGTACGTCTACAGCGAGGAACCCGTCAGGCGATGCATTTTCCAGCATGGCGCAGCGTACGATGCAGGGCGTGTGGGGCCCCGCGGTGACTGCACGGACTAGTTGCGCGGTATCGCGAAATATGGAGCGTACCTGGCCGGCGCCAAGTTCCACCCCGGTAACATGCGGTGTTTCCATCCCACACAGGACTCCGCCCACATACTTGCGTGGCAGGCCAAGCCTGCGCACAAGCCATTCCCACACGCGTATCTCCGAGCCGCGCAGCCCTGCAAAGTCACGCTCCGACAGATTCAGTATGTCGGGAGCGCCGGCAGCAGAACCGGACGGCGGTGGGGCGTACCGCACGCCAACGCGCAGCGCGCGGCGCTTTCCGCGCACGGGACGCGCCAGCGCAAGTATCTCCATTCCCGGCCTGCCGCTGCACAGCATGATGTTGCCGCGTCCGGACAGTTCCACGGCCATTACAAACTCGCCGCCAGACCCCTCAAATGTCAGATACGCCACACGCTCGGTTCCCGGCTGCTCTATACCGACGAGCCTCGTCTGCAAAAGGCTGTCGCATATCTTGTCATAGAATGGTGTTATCTCTACTATAGGTAAAGATACGCGCCCATACTGTGATTTGACAGTTGCGCCGAAAGAGTCCCGGCCTGGCGTATCTTCTTCCATCAGGGCAGATTGCACACTTTTTCCTGCCGGGCCCAGCCTGAGTGATGTCGCCCATACCCCGAAAGCCGACACCATCAGAAATAGATCGTCTTGTGCAGAGTGGCGCAATCTGAAGAGCATGCTGTCTTCCTTAATGCTGCAGATGCTGTCGACACGGTGGTGTCCGTCAAGCTGGTCCGATATTCGGTTTACGACAAAGCGCAGCTCAATCCCCTCAAGTCTCATAAGATCCTCCATGCCCCGAAATCCCCTCATGTTGGGTTAAATTCGTTGCGAGGTTTTGAGACCGGTAACTAGCAGGAGCCGGCTTCTGTGGAAAGCGTCTGGAGCTGGCAAATCTTCAGAAAATACGGTCTTCTTGACTTCACAGGCATGCGCACGGCCAAGCCGCCCGAAGGATCAGTACGTCCCGCCATAATGTTCAAGCGGCCGCACCCCGGCCGGCGGCCGGCGCCGCCCCTCGACGACGCGGCGCCTCAGGTCGTTGGCGGTCTTTGACACGTGGCACTCGGTACAGAGCGACTGCATGTTGTCCCGATCCCACATCGGGCCGCCGTCCGTGACAGGCACGATATGGTCGACTTGGGCATGCGCCCCCAGGTCGGTGCCGCACATGCGGCATTCCCAGCCGTCCCGGTCCAGAATGCGCACGCGCACGTCGTGCCAGAACTCGAACTGGCGCCACCACGTGCGCTGGTGGTCGCGCGAACACGCCCAGCCGCCGTCGGTCCACTGGACGCGCGGGGCCGGAGGGTTGCCGCACCAGTACCTGCCGGCGTGCAGGTTTCCTAGCGCGGTCTGCAGGTCCATGCCCTCCGGCCACGTCCACACTATGTGGTCCTCGTGGAGCCCCCCGGCCAGTCCCTGCAGGTGGGCGGACAGCGAGGGTGTCGGGTGGACGTATTTTGTAGCGGACGGACTGGGTGGTAAGAATGGACGCAAGTGCGGTGATCGGGCCCGGCCCCCAAGCCTCATGCCACCGGGTGGCCGTTCCCGTCCTTTATGCACCGCGCAGCTTCGCGGCACTGGAGCTACTGCGGCGGGGGTGGGAAAGGCTGCGCTGACACAGCCGCATGTGTCCGCCATCACGCCCGCCGGTCTGCATTTTGCGCCTTTTATCCTGGCCGCACGTGTGACACCGTGAAGGACAGGCCCGCGTTCCTGCTGCAGGGACCCGCGATACTGGGCATGATGCTGCTCGGCTTTGTGGTATACGTGGGGGTGATGACCGCGTTCACGGGCGTCATACAGGGCAGCCTGGCAGACGCCATAACGGAGGTCCCCACCATGCACGCGTACGATATGGACGGCAACCGCGTCTCGGTAGTGTCGGAGGAGGTCGCGGCGGCCGCGCAGCCGCACCTTGAGCGCCGCGGCGAGATGCGTGAACTGGCGGCTCTCCACATGCAGAACGCCGACTACGAGGCGCTGACACAGACGGACGGGGAGATCGACTCCATAAACGCGGAACTGTTAAGGATGGGGTACCACGACACCGACAGCGGCATCGCGGCCATGTACTGGTGGTTCGCATACCCCGCAGCTGCCATCCTGGTCGCGATGACAATATTCTCAGGCGCAGGCCACTTTTGGGAGAAGGGGTTCGGCATATGGCGCCGCGGCGCGTCCCTTGAGATGTTCAAGGCATCGATCTTCGGACTGGTGGCCATATTTCTGGTGCCGGAGGTGTGGGATGTATTTGCCATACACATGACGGAGTTCTCCAGGCACATGATGAACCCCGGCGGCGATCCCCATGCGGTAATCGACTCGCTCTGGTGCAAGATGGGGGCCTCCGCCGCGTGCATGTTCGACTTTGCTGGCGTCCTCGACCCTACATCGTGGAGCACGGCGCTCGCAAGCCCCAACGACTTTGGGCAGAGCCTGATGGGCGAGGTGTTCGTGCCGTTCTTCAAGCTGATGCCGGCGCTCGTCGTGTCGCTCGTGGTGTTCGTGACGGCAAAGGTGCGCGTGCTGTTCATCAGTATAGTGCTGATCACCCTGCCGATGTGGCTCGTCCTGCGGAACGTCCCGTACCTCCAAAAACATGCGAAAAACATGATGGACAACATGGTGGGCGCCTCGTTTGCGCCGTTCCTCTCGGCCGTCACGCTGTACGTGGGCTGGACCCACGTCTCAAACGCCCCGATGCCGTCGCTTGAGGAGTGGGTCTCCGTGCTGGGGATCGTCACGCTCGCGGGCCTCTGGCCCCTGATTTTGGCCCCGTTCCTGAGCAACGTGACTGGCTCCATCCAGGGCGCGATCCAGACGGCGGTCATCAGCAGCAGCAACATGGCGATGCAGATCGGGATGGGGAGCGCCGTGGGCGCGGCCAGCGGCGCGGCGGCAGGCGGGCTCGGCGGCTCCCTCAGGGGCCTTGCCACAGGGGCGGGGCGGGGCGCAATCGGGGGCATGCCGGCAGTCGACAAACTGGTGAAGGGAGGCAGCAGCACAGGCATGATGGCCGGGGCGGGCGACAATGAGGAAGGCGGCCCTGCCCCCGGAGACAACCTCGGCGGTTTCCCCTCCGAGAAACCTGCCGCGGGCGCAAGATGAATTGAAACAGGACGGAAGACAGCGCGGAAAACCACGGGCGAAGCCAGACCGGCACGTGCAGAAAAACATGCGGGGCAAGCCTGGGATGCGGCCGGACGCCCAGTCCGCCCGGGAGCATCCACGGCAATAAAAGCATATAAGGTACTATACCGTACATAGAACATGCCGGTAATACTGCAGAGGGGCGAGACGATGGAGTCCCAGCACAAGGTAAGCACCAGGTTTGGCGGCGGCATGCTGCACGTCACCAACAGGGCCCTGATAATAGAGATCAAAAAGAGGGGGATCGTATTCCACAGGTTCCACAACCAGATGTCGGGAATAAAGGCAAGGGGGCTCAGAAAGATAAGGCTGCAGTGGCCCGAGGGCTCCGGCCTGTTTGACTTTGAGTTCAAGGCATGGGGCGCGGGAAGCATCGTGCGCGCCATCATCGAAAGACACGACTATGCAAAAAACTACTCGCTTGACGGCGTCAGCAGGGTGATATTTACAGAACGGCAGAGAAAGGAAATGCGCGGGGCCCGTGAGAGGTGGGCCGCAAAGCAGATCCGTATCGCGGAGAAGAGGGGCGACGAACAGGCGGCCGACGCGTGGAGGCGGCTTCTGCTCCGCGCGCACGGCATATCGTGCAGCCGCTCCGTGCGTATACCGGGCCGCGTGGAGGACCACGCGTGCTGGAACGACTCCTGGCTTGACGACGGGTACGCGTACACGTTCAACCACTACTGGACAAGCGGCAGGTTTGAAAAAGCTCCCGTACGCGGGGGCGGGACAGACCCGGAGACGGGGGCGTACCGCATACCTGTCGAGCACGTGCGGTTCTTTCACGGGTACCCGTACGTCAGCGGCGACGCGTTTGTAGACCTGGTGTACGAGCAGGGCTTTCTGATTCCGACCATGCTGGAGTCTATGATCGACGACGAGATGGTGGTGAGGAGGTACAGGCCCCGCGACAGGCTCGAGATGGGGGTCGGGCTGGACGTGGTGGATCCCGCGTCCGTACTGGGATACCTCAACGATCCAAAGGAGGCCACAATAGGGGGTAGAAACGACTCCCCGCTGACCCCGGCCGAGGCCAGGGTCCTTCACGGGTATGGCCTTGTTCCGGCCGAGGCAATCCAGCAGATTGGCCGGTGATCTCTACCCAAGCAGGCATTTCAAAAAAACACATTCTTGGCCAAGCGCTTACAGTTCCGAACCCAAAGCGCCGCGTGGAAGATATGCCTAAATGAAACCCCGGTTGCCAAATGACATCCCCCATGAGTTCCGGCCCAGACGATTTCATTTCGACACTGCAAAAGTCAAGACTGCATGCGCAGTGCGCCCGTTGCAGTCACGAGTTCAGGCTCTCAGATGCGTTGCTCTTTGACGGGCGCGCTCCCTTCCCTGCCCCCGCGCAGGAAAGGCGCCAAGAGATGGGGTCAGAGCTGGACAACGGGTTTGCGGACCTTGTACGACGAAAGGAAAGGGCACGCGCGGCGTCTGAAACGGCCGCAGCCTCCATAGGAATCGGCAGGATCGTCGAGAAGGTGTTTTTCACCCACAAGGACTTTTCAATCGACCCGTCTGACTGCCGCTTTCTGGCAGAGCCGGTCGACGTGATTGCGTTCAACGGGGTTGCTCAAAACAGGGTCGACAGCATAACGTTCATGGAGGTCAAGACGGGAGGTGCAAGGCTAAACGCACATCAGAAGCAGATCAGGGATGCCGTCGAGGACAAGAAGGTGAAATGGAAGGTTTTGTAAATGGGCGACGCCGTTTTGGACATCTTTAACCATTTCAGGACGATCCTGTGCATGTGCCCGGAATGCAGCCACATCATGAGGCTGAGTGATCTGCACCTGCGCTCACGGGGCAGGGCCCCGCGCACATGGCTCGACTCTTACGAGGCCAAGGCCGAAAAGCTCGAGGAGGAGCAAGACAAGTTTGATGAGGAGAAAAGAGCCTTGCAGGAACAGGCAAGGGACGAAGGACAGCGCATGGCAAGGAGACGCGTCAAAAAGACCATGAGCAAGGAGCTGGCCAAGCTGCGGTTTGATCCCTATGACATCAAGCCCATACTCCACCCCGTCGATTTTGCCATATTCAACGGCATGCACGAGGACGCGGTTCGCAACATACTGCTGATGTCAAAAAGGACCGCCAACCCGCACCTGGCGCGGCTTCACAAGGATGTGGAAAATGCCATCAAATCCAAATCTTACGACTGGAAGACTGTACGGGTCTCACAGGACGGTAACGTGGGTTTTGAGTAGACCCTCTTGAGGCCGAAAAAGAAGAAAAAAGGTGGGGGATGCTGCAGGCTACTGCGGCGATATTACTTTGGTCTGAGAGTACTGGCCCCCGCCGGCGATGTCGGCCCTGACCTCGACCAGATACTTTTGGCCAATGGTGAGCCGGTGGTAGGAGTCGTTCTCCACACTTGCGGTCTGGTTTTGCGAGCGGTCCTCCGTGTCCCCGACAAAGATCTTGTCGTTTACGGTCGCCGTGACCCCGGAGTGTATGCTCGCAGGCTCAAACGCGGCTATGAACAGGTCGTCCTCGTCCTTTGTCTTGTCGTCGATGTCAAGCGTGACTATGACGACTGCGTTGCTGATGTCAGTGTTTCCGGAGTTCTTGATCATGCCGGTGATGTACGAGGTGGTGCCCGTGTTTTGGATGTTGAGTCGCTTTATCTCCACCGCATCGAGGATCAGTCCGGTCGTTACGATGTCGGTGGTGGTGGTGGCCAGGATGCCTCCGATCGACACCACTATACCGATCAGTATTATGGTGACGATCATCCCGGAGATGGCCTGGCGCGGTTGGTTCTTCACGCTACGTGCCATTTGGTTTGGATAAAAGGCGCAAATGCCCGAATGTAAGGGGGCGCCAAAGCGCGTAAGAAAAAACGACACGCCATCTCAGAATGGTTCGCCTGCATGCTACCGGAGAAACAACCTCAGAACGGGAGCGGCGACACCCCGGCGGCGCCCGCAAGCCGGTCATAGTACAGCATGCACGTTATCACCACCAGCAGCACCCCGGTGTGCAGGCTGTGTAGCACGGTAGCGTACCTGATCTGCGAGATCAGGACCATGGAGCAGAACGCCCCCACCACGACGAGCATCAGGTTGAGCTCCGCAAGCAGTCTGCCCGTATCATATCCTAGGTACGGGGCGTCCGGAACCGCCGCGGCATCCGGTACGGTGGCGGCGGAGCCCGTCAGGACGTCGAGCGCGGCGAACTGGTCAAAGCTCATCACCGGGATCATGATGATCATCATCACAACTATGACGGATCCCATGTACCCGGTCATCAGCGGCGTTGTAGTCTTGGCGGACATCTCCTTTTTCGTCTCGATGTGGTGCGACGCGAACAGCGCCAGCCTGTCCAAAACGGCGGGCGTCACGGAGCCACTGCGCGCAGCCTGCGCCATCAGTGCCATGACGCAGTCGGCAAGCCACGAGCCCGTACGCACCTCCTGCAGAGCCCTTGATATCTCGACGCCCAGGAGGACGCGGGATCTGACGCTTCGCAGGACGCCGTTGAACTGTTTGGAGTACGGGGCCATGGCTTCCGCGGATGCAAACGCCGCGAAAAAGCTCGGGTTTGAGCGCATCTTCTGGTTTATGTCGCGCACGAACGAGGGAACCGACCGCTCCAGGCTCGACATGCCGGCAAGGCGCCCGCGTGACATGCAGTGGTTTGCGATGCACCACGCGGCAAGCGGGATCGCCGTAATCTCCCACCATGACAACGACGACGACACGCCGAGCAGGACGCAGGCGACACCCGCGGCGCCCGCCGCCGCCACGGGCATCCTGCGGACGGGTATCTTGCCGGCCGGCACGGGGGATGCCGCCGCCGCCCTTGCCACCAGAACCGCGGTGATGGCGGGCACCGCCAGTATGCCGAACCCGCACAGGAACAGGAGGGTGTACTGGTCCATCATGATGCCCCCCACCACGACAAATATCGGGAACATCGCGAGCCCGAACGACCCGATGGTGGCAAGCATCTCGGCCATCGACGCGTACGCGTCCATGCGCTGCCTGGCGGCCGTGTGGTACTCCCGGAGCCTCTCGTGCAGGTATGCGGCCGTGCCGACGCCGCCAGTGGTCTGCGATACCGCATAGCCGCGCAAAAAGTCTCGGAACGCGGCCGACGGGTGCGCCGTACCGAGGCCGTGCAGCACGTCGGCAAACGACCTTGAGAACACCCGCATCTCGCGCCGTATTATCAGGGACTCGCGGTACATGGCGGGAAACATCGAGCCTCCGCTGTTGCCGAGCGCCTCAAAGGCCCCGTGCAGCCCGCGGCCGGTCTTTTCCATGATGTCGCAGTATATGGCAAAAAAGAAGAGCTCCGAGTCCGCGCCGGCCGCCCTTTTTCGCGCGGTATCCCGGAGCCCCACGCCCTTCATAAAGAACAGGGCCGGGGGGGCCGCCAGAAACAAAAATGCGTACGGCATCCCGGTGGCGGCATACAGTACAGCCGAGATGCAGACAGCCGGGATTATACCGAGAAACGTGGTGCCTACGGATTCCGCGGCTTTCTGGCGCGGGGAGGCGGCTATGCCGGCCGCGGGAATATCCCGCGAGTAGCGTCCCTCAAGGTACCGGTGCATCCTCCTGACAACGTCAAATCCCAGCATGGCGTGGCCCGCCCTACTCGTAATCATCTTTGCGCCCTCCCTCTCCCCTGGTGCTCCGCGCCTTTACGGCCGTCCTGGGCGCCATCTCCCGCCCCACTTTGGCCATCCCGTCGAGCGCGTCGCCGACCACGTACGATATGCGCGGACCCGCCTTCCTGTATGCGATGTATCCGGCCGCCGCCGCTGCGCCCGCCAGTATGACGGACATCACGCGCGCATAGTCCGGCTCGTATACGGCGGTCAGCTCCGTGTCGCGGTGGGCCTCCATCACAAACGAGGACGGCTTGCCGGGCGCCCCCTCCCAGTACGCCAGGCGCTCCGGTACGAGGTACGGCACGACGTGTCCCGGCTCCGCCCATATCTGGACGTCGGCGCCGTACGGGTATATTCCGCCACCCGAGCCGCCGTTCACGAACACCTGCACGCTCCTCTCATATGTGGCGGTGACCGTTATGGCATCGTCGCCGGGCCCCACGCGTATACCGTCGTAGATGCCGTCACCGTCTTCGTCAGTCCGGTATCCCCCGCCTCCACCGTATTCCACGTCGAGCAGGCCGTACCCCGAGTCGAGTGTCTCGGGAAACCCGAACTGCAGGTGCTCCGGGTGCCGCAGCGTAGCCTCAAACGGCGTGACGAGCGTTGTGCCGTTGCCCAGTGAAAATTTTACCTCAAGCCCACTGCCGCCGTCGTCTGATATGGCGTCGACCTTGAGGAGGACCGCCATCTCCGAATGCACGAGCACGGACACGGTGCCGGACTCGAACCCGTCCATGTGGCCCCGCACTACAATGGTGGCATCGCCCGGGGTGGCTGGGGTGACCAGGAACACCCCGGGCGCGGTCTGCTCCACGGGCCAGGGCGAGTCTGCCACTTCGTATGACGTGTGCGGCAGGGCGCGGGTGGCGCTTGCCGCGATGGCGCCGTCGCCATTATCATTGCTGCCCCCCGCAGGCAGCAAGACATCAGGCGTCGCCAGCGACGACGACACGCGGATCTCAAACGGCTCGCCCGCGGCGACCCGCGGCGGGGCGTCTGCCGTGAGGTTCATGAGATTGAGAAACGAGGCTATTTCACTTTGGACGCCGCCCCCCAGGGAGTGCAGGATCCCTACTAAGTGGGAACCGGCGCCGGATACTGCACCGACCGTCCCGCTGTGGTGTAGGAAGCCCGTGGCCGCGGCGGCCGCGGCCGTGGCAGGCGGCATCTCGCCTCTCCCTCCCTGCTTTGCCGACGTCGCCGCGTCCACCCTCTCCACCGGTATTCCGAACGGGTCGACCGTATGGATGGCAAACGGAAAGTCCTCGCCCGAGTGCACGACGGACGGCACGGCCATCTCTATCGAGACCGGCACGCCGCCCGGAGTGACGGTGCCGTATGCGGGGCCCGCGGCCCCGGGGCTGCCCTCCAGCGTGGCGACCACGCCGGTCTCTCCCGTGACTGCTCCGTATATGACGGCCGTGTTCGGTGACGACGAGGGGGATGCTCCGACCACCGCGTTCTCTACTCGGCCGTCCCCGAACACCACGGATATGGTCCTGTCCCGCCCGAACTCGTCGCGCACGTCCAGTATGCGGCCCTTGCCATCCGTGATGCTCGCCACGTACAGCGGCTGCGCCGCGGCGCCGAGCACGGCTGGAACCGGGATGAGCTGCAGGCGGTAGCCAGTCTCGTACGGGGCGGCAACGCGGAACGTGCCGGTGGCCGTATGCCCCCCCGAGGTCACGCCTATGTCGTACGCGCCCTCCCGGCCCGCTGCAATCGGAAAGTCGTACGCGTTGGTGTACCTGGTAGGGTGGGCGACGTGGACGGGCTGGACGAGTATGTCCTTGTGAGGGGCCGCCACCGTCACGTGGTGGTAGTCCGCCCTTACCGGGATAAGCCGCGTGTACTCGGATTCCGTGTCAATCTTGGTGCCGTTCTCATCGTATGTTACAGTGTGCACGGTCTCAGTCTCTAGGTGGTAAAAGCCGACCGTCCCGCGCGCGGCGTGGTTCGTCACGTCGGGATAGACCCAGAACCGGATGTGGTTTGCCGGGGGCTTATCAGGAAGCTCCCGCGGAAGCTGCGGGATGCTTGGGTGCCCGCCGTGTATGGCGGCGTGGGCGTGCTCGTCCACGATGCGCTGCGCGTATTCTCGGAACGTCTCGGCCCTGTTGCCGCCGCACCCGACCGGTACTGCCGCTGATGCTACCGCATCGTCTGTTCCGGCGGTGTCCGTATCGCGCGCCGTACCGTTTTCTGATGTCTGCAATGTGCCGCCGCCATTGTTATCTTTGACATCTCCAAATACGACCGTGCCGACGCAGACCGGTACGGACGCGACGCCGTAGCCGGGTATTGTCGCGGTCAGGACGGCGTGTCCGGGCTCCAGTCCCGCGTATACCACGCCCTGCGCCACGCCGTTGCGCACCACCACCGTGTAGGAGCTTGCGTCCTTGTTTGCAGGGACGTTTTCCGTCAGCCGGACCACGTCAACGTCCGTGGTGTGGAGCTCGCCGCGTATCACGCGCGGCGGGTGGAAGGGGCCGCCCCCCATATAATCATCATCGTAATTTCCGCCCCTTTCCATCCATATCGTATAGTGTACGACTCCCCCCGGCAGGACCACGTCCGGGACTGCGGCCATGTGGACCGTGACTGCGTCCCGGTCGTATGCGATGCGCTCGGTATCGGCCTCCAGTCCCGCGGCCGCAGCCGTCACGGAGCCGGACCCGTTGACCTGCAGCGCGAATGCCGCATGGGTCAGTCCCTCTTCTATGAGGACGGTACGGGGGGCGCCTATCATGCCAGATGCCACGATACGCACGTCAGTATCTCGGGCCGCCTGCACCGGATACCCGTTGCCGTCAAGCACCACCACGACTGCGGTGATGTCCGATGCCGCCGTCACGTTGCCCGGCATCACCAAATCCAGGCTGCCCGGGCCGGCCAACGGGGAGAACACGGTGCCGCCTGCCAGCCCCACGTCGCCCGCGTGAGCGGCGTGCACCTCCGCGGGGCCGCTCCGAACCGCCTTGATCTCAAAGAGGCCGTGGTTCATGCCGGGCGGTATGACGGCGGTGTCCGGTATGCCGACAGATACGGAACCCGTCGCCAAATACACGGTGCGGTCAGATATCGCGCCAAAGGGCGCGGGCTTGTCAGTTACTGCGACCCCGTGGTACGTCTGGCCCGCGATCATCTTGTCCGGGATGTGCAGGTAGAGCGCGGCCTCTGCCGGAGTCGCGCCAAACGACGCGGCGCTCCCGCCCTCCATAATTATGTCCATAACTGTAAGAAAGAAGATTGCGGCGGCGCCCATCACCATCAAAAAGTACGCTGCCTGCCGCAATCTCACGACATGTCAATTCCGAATTTGATAAAAGGCGGCATACGCGCCTGTGCCTGCATTCGCGTGACGGTGTCGTGGCCGGGGCGTGGCCGATCTACTTCGCGGCAGCGCCAAACCCGGCGCTTGAACAGCTGCCCGAAATGCAACAAGCGCATGGCGCCCCACCCTGCTGCCGGCCCTGCATGGATCGGGAAGCTCCGGCATTACAACCGTTATCAGCGCACGTGGCAATGGAGCAAGTGTGACGCACGGCATGATACTTGACACGTTTGAGCTGCGGGGCAGCGGCAAGATTGCAAAGGAGTCAATTGAGACGATATCCCAAAAGATAATGTCTGGCTAGGAAGGCACCGTTGTGGATGCCGCGGGGCCAATGATGCAGGACGTGAAGCAGAGCGAGCAGTCATCATACGGGGCAACATACGGGGCAGCACCGACATCATCCAAGACCGGGATAGGCGCGCCGCGGGCCCGCCCATGGGAGCCGTGATGAAGAGGCTCGGGGGCAGGGCGTCGGGCAAGGCGATAAACGCGCTCGTGGTTGCGGCATCTCAAAGATGCCCGGAGAACCGACAGGGGAATCATAGACGCGATCCCCTGCCTCCCCTCCCCTCCCCCTTTCCTGCACCACACGTCAGAATGGGCAACTTGCCCATGCCCAGCAACTCACGGGCCAAACCTGGCCGCCGGAGCCAGTTCCCGGCAAGCTCGAGGATCCCAGACGCGTCGCACGCCATGAGAGACGTGGGGGAGCCTATTCACGAGAAGCCAACACCCTCACGCACGCCGTCGGCATCCGAATCTGTGGGGAGTCTGAAATTGAAATTTATTTATAGTATCATGGGTAACATAACAACGTCAAAGGGCGGAGCACCCCTGTGGTGAGTAGCATGCCGCCTATGGAATGTGCTAGTGGAGGGTTCTCGGCTACACATTCTTGACATTCTTATGGATACTCCTTGTAGCCATAGCCTCGGACCACGCCGGAACTGCTCTTGAGAAGCTTGGCGCGTACGGTTTCCCAGTATCGTACAAATTGATCACTGGTCGTCCTGTGCTTCAGAGCGCAGTATGCAAATGCGTCGGCCATCTGTATCCCATACACTCCTGCCGAGTCGGCAAAGACGGGCTGCGTGATGCGGGTCAGTCGCTGATAACCCATTCCATGATTTGTTAGCCTGTTGTACGTTCTGAGTATTGCATCCCGCGTCTTGTTGGGACCGGTGTCGGCCTTTATGTGTCCGGATGTCATGCGGTTTTCCCTCAGAAACATGTCATACCTTTCCAGAAGAAGCGACCAAGCCATATCTAGTGGCAACTTGGCGGGTTTTTCTGATTGGAGTTTGTTTTTGTCGATTATGATCAATATTCCTATGCAGTCGGTCTTCGCGACCATCTCATACAATTTGTCTAGCAGGTCAGTTTTTGTGTCGAGACTTATGGAGCCAAAATCGTTTTTGGAACTATAGATATCATGTGTGTGTATCTCAGAATCAACCAAGTTCCCAATAAAGTTGGACTGCTTGTATTCGAAGACCGTTCTTTGTAACTTTCTGATGTGCTCATCTCGCACTATGACACCCGACAAGACGAAATATTCTGTATGATCGGCAAAACTTGGAGAGCCAGAATCGTCTACATACATAACGGGCATGCATTCGTATTGGAAATCCTCGTATTTATACTCATCGATATGTGAACAATTGGTGAATATTACATTAAGCAAGTAATTATGAATTAATTGAGTGTGTTTTTAGTAAGACAATACAAAGGTTGAAGATTAGACGTTTATGCACATTAATGTAGTAAAACAAAACTAAGTTGCAGTCATAGGGAAGTTATTGCCAAGGATTAGAAAGTTAAACTATGGAAACATGGGATAAAATATGAATACGGAACTCAGACTTGGATCACATGACAAAATAGTATAATTAGAAAAAGAGATAAAGTGGCAGAGAATAGCGGGAAGAGCATAAATCCCGACATCCTTGTGATCTGTATGCCGAAGCGTGACTGCCACCCTGCGCCTTTGAAATCCGAAGACGCGAAGACTGCCTGTCGGTCAACTGGATCGAATACCTCGGGGAGCGGGATCTGGCCTCTGCCGCCGCCATGGTTTCTGAATTGCTGCGCGACGGGGCTACAAAGTCAAATCCAGCGGAAGGATGGCAGTAATCGGCGTAGGCGTGGCAGTGTCCGCTACGTTTGAAGCTGCCAACAAGCAGATACGGATCAGGCACGTGTCAAGGCCCGACAATGAGTCCCACTCGGGCATACTCGGATACACACACGACGACACCGCGATCGCCGCGGTTCTTGCAAAACAGGCCCAATCCTTTGAGACGCGCTGAGGCCGCCGCAGGTATCCCGTCCTTCTTCCATACGGCAAAGAACGTCTGCCCTCGGTTATCTCGTGTACCGCCGCCGTCTCTGTCTCTGCCGCCGGCCCCCAACGGCTACTCGTTCAGTCTTCCCACCGTAAGTATGGTGTCGCCCACGTCCACGCGTACATGCGACGCGGCCGGGACGCCGCCTGAGAACCCGCTGGGGTTGTACGACGCGGATATCCTGCCGTCGACCGTTATGACGTCGCCTGCCTCCACGTCCGTTTCAAGCCATCCGTCCAGCTGGCCTCCGTATTCCCACGCGCCCTCTATGCCGCCGGTCAGCCTGTATACGCAGTTGTAGTAGTACGTGTCAAAGCCCGTGCGGACCAGCTCCATGTCCCTTGCAAGGGATTCGGTAGGCGCGCCCGTCCCCGGCGGGACGGACTGGACGGTCCTGCCGTCGTTCTGCACCCGTATGGCCGCCGAGAACGAGGGCCTGGGCATCCGCTCCTCCCATGCCGTCAGCCGGTCGTCCACCGTATCGTGGAACTCGGAGAGGCAGTCGCACGGGCGGGTTGAGTGGGCCCTGTTGTCCACGCAGCGGAATTCCGAGTCAAAGTCGTATGCGGCGCCGGCCGTCCACGTAAACGGGGCCTCGACGCGTATCGCCATCTTGCCCGAGTACGGGACAGTTACGCTGCCGCTTATCGGGAACGTCACCCCGACGTTGTAGTCTGCGCTGCTCCTGACCATCTGGAACACGTCCGAGTGGGCCAGCAGCGGCGCGATGCTCGCCGGGTAGGCCGGCGCGCGCGGGTCGTGCCCGAAGTTGGAGCAGTGGTCGTACAGCTGGTGGCGGCCCGGCTTGATCTTCTCGCCCTGCTCCCAGTAGTACCACGAGGGGCTTCCGGCGGGCCTCGGCGTCGCGCCCCCGAGCCCGCTGTCGGACATCAGGAAGGGCCTGTCGTATATGATGTGCTTTTCCCACCGGGTGTACCATGACTCCCCGGGCTTTACAAACAAGACCTTGCAGTTTATGCTGCTGTCCGAATGGTGGTACGCGATCACCGTGTCAGAGCCCCGCTGGCTCGCCGAGCCCCCGTCCACCCCCATGACGGCCACGTGTCCGAACGTGTCTGCGGGTATGGCCGGCGCCGGCGACGGGGCGGCCCTGCCAATTGTAAATATGGCGCCCTGCGCCGTCACGCCCCTAAACGTATGGCCCTCGTCATTTAGCAGGGCCGCCATGCCGCCCGGGAGGGACGGCGGGTTCGTCCCGCTTACGCCGCCCGTCAGGTTCTGCGTCTGGTACGCGCGCACCGTATAGTTGACGTGCCACGCCCCGGACAGCGTCCCGTTCTCGTAGCCCCGGAACTGTATCACTACTATGTCTCTTGCGACGTTGCTGGTGAGTACAACGTGCGCGCCGTCGTGGATCTCGCCCCGTATATGAGACGACGACGACGGGCCGGACACCCCCGCCCTCTCAAGCATGTCCCGCTGGATCTCCCCGAGCTCGGCCTGCTGCTCCAGCCCCGAGTATATGCCGTACAGCCCCAGGGCGACCAGCGACACCATTCCGATTACAATGATTGGGTTCATGGAAACGCGCTCACCTGACAAGCGTATACTCGTGCATGATCCTCGGGTCCTCGGATATGCTGCGGGGGTCGTGCCACCTGCTGTACTCCGGAAACGGCATGCCCGGTACAATGACGGTCCTCGACTCCGCGGCCGTGTCGTATCCGAGCACGGATCTGTCCCCGGCTCTGGAGGTAATCGAAAGGGGCACACTGTAAAAGTACGCGTCGATCTCCCCCCAGTACGCGCCCACCTCCAGGCCCCGCTCCCCGTACGGGGCAAGGTGCAGGACTGTGTTCTGGATGGAGCCTGCGAGCCACACGTCCCACGCAGATGTCGGGTGCACGGTCATCGTATCGTAAGCAAGGAGCATCACGGTGCTCATATTGTCAAAACCCACGTCCATTATCCAGACTGGGCCGTACGCGTGGTGTATCATCCTGTGCACAAAGTCCATGCGCAACGTATAGCAGGGGTCTGGGTAGATCGCCTCCGTGGCGTGCACGCTGTGGCACATATTGTACGTGTAGGAGTCGCCCGCCTCCAAGTTCTCGCCCAGACGCCAGGTCGGCGGTGGGGAGGCGGCAGCAGCAACAGGACTCGACTCGGGCGGCGGTGTCGCAGTCGTCGCTGTTGGCTCATTATGTAGCGGTCCGGGCCCCGCGTCGGCATCGGCTGCGGGCTGTTCCCCCTCGGGCGCAACCGATGCAGCCGCGGCCCCACCCGCGCCAAGACACAGCATGGCCGCAACCGCGACCATGCAGGCAGAGAATGAAAGGAAGAGAAGGGAGTAGCGGCCGTCCGGGACACGGGGCGTTCCGGGAGCCCATTTCCATGTGCGCATGGCGGCAAGATGTTGGTTCACTGCTTGCAAGGCCGCTTTTTGTTAAAAGCGTGAATTTTCAGGCTGCGGGGGCGCGGCCGGCCCGCGGCCGCTGCGCGATGCCAGTGGCGGCCGTACGCCACGCGGCGCGGCCCCGGTGGCGCGTGCCCAGGGGCCGCGCGTTCTGGCGCCACCGGACAGCTGCGCGCAAACAATCATAGAGCTCTATGACAGTTTGCGCGCACGGGCTGGACCTGTTCCGGGCCCAGGGGCCGCGCGTTCTGGCGCCACCGGGCAGCTGCGCGCAAACAATCATAGAGCTCTATGACAGTTTGCGCGCACGGCGGCGCCGACGCCTCACCCGAAGGGAGAGGGGGAGAGGAGGTGGTGGTTGAGACCCCCAAGCGCGAATTATGATCATGCTCCACAAAAACTTGCACCTTCCGGATCCGGGACGGCGGCATAGCGCGCTCCTGCATGCAGGCGGCGCGCCGACACACCACGTACCGCGCGGCGGGCTACTTGTCCGGGGCGGCAGCAGTGACATCCGGCACGGCCCGTAGTATCAGAGACTTGCTCTTGGTCTTCTGGACGTAAACGTAGGTGTGTTTATTCCACCCGAGTTCCCTGATAAGCTCAGCGGGAAGGCTCACGCCCCACGATCCGCCGCTCTTTTGGACTACCTTTCGAATTAGCACCGTCCGTCACAAACACGTAAAGCGTAAAAGGGCAAAAGGACGGCCGTGGGCGCATCCCCCTCTTGGCACGCCCGCCCCGCCGTCGCGATTCTGGACGCACTGGGTCACGCATGCCGGAAGCACTATACGGTAAGATACCCTTGTAGAAAGGTAAATTACAAAAACATCAAATACAAACAACGTCACTGTTACGTACATGAGCACCATTGTCCCAAAACATGCCGCTCGCGGCGCGTCCCCAAAATGCTCCGCGGGGCAAAAGGCGGCCGCGGGCGCATGCGCGCACGATGCCAGATACGAGACGGCTACCCCCGAGGGGGAGATCGTCTGCCGCGCGTGCGGGGTGGTCAGGGGGGAGGACTACCGGCAGCTGCTGTGCGCGGATCCCTCCGTGGCGCTTCCTCGCACCAAAACCAACCTGTACCTCGAGATGGAGGTGGGCGGCAAGCCGGACCGCAGATTCCGGGCCGACAGGTTCGTGCGCCGCAGGCACGACATGGCGGCGGTCAGCAACATATCGCAAAAGCTCGGCATCCCAAACGGCGCGGGCAGGGACGTGTGGGCGTGGTACCGTAGGCTGCGCCGCGCGCCGGGCATGCGCATGACAAAGGCCAAGATCCTAGTCCTGGCGTTCCACGGTGTCTGCAGGGCGTGGGGCTGCCCGCTAGACGAGGCCAGGCTGCGGGACGCCATACGCATGGAGCTGGGGGTGAGGCACGCGCACTCGTACCTTCGCGTCATAATGGAGGCCACGTCGTACGTGGACGAGGAAACCGGGGAGCACGCGCTGCGCAGGACGGGGTTCCTTGATCTGGCCGGGCGTGGCGCGCACAGCGCGGGCGGCCGTAACTGTGACGGCAATGACGCCGGAACGCCCCCGCCGTCAAGCTCGTTTTCCATAAGCACCGAGATCCAATCTCTGGCACGCGAGTATGGGCCCGGAATCGCCGGGGAGCTAGCGCGCGAGGCCCGCGCCATCCTTCCCGTACTGGAGCAGAGGGAGTCCAACCGGGCGCGGGCGGCGCGGGCGGCCGTCCGGATAGCAAAGAGGAGGTACGGGGCGCGGTGACAGGAGGGCAGAACCCGCAGGGGCGGCTGCGGCAGATCCGTACCGCGTCCATACGGACACACGAGCTTGACGTCACGATCCCGCTGCAAAAGCAGGTCGACGCGTACAGGCGCATCTTTGACGAGGCGGCGTCGGGACGGCCGGGCCAGACAGACAGGATTCCGGCAGTCAGGGTGGGCAGCGTGGACGGCACGATATACCTGATGGCAGACGGCGACGTGTACCGCGGGGCCCTGGCGGCGGGCGCAGAGTCGATCAGGTGCGCAGTCACAAAGTGCGCCGACGCGTCGGACTTTCTTGTAAGGCACGTCCAGTACAACCACAGGCCTGTGGGGATCAACCCGCTCCTCCTGCGGAAGGTGTCAGACTACGTGTCGGCTCACGGGAGCAGGGAGAATGCGGCCGCCCTGTCGCGCATATGCGGCGGGACCGTACACCAAAAGTTCATCGAGCTCGAACTGGAGCCCGGGGCCGCGGCGGTGCTGGGCGAGCTCTGCGGGTTTCTGGGCGCGAGGCTGTCGCAGTTCGCGCTGCCGTACTACATACCGTACCACATATCGAGGCAAAAGCCCGAGATGCAGGAAGAGCTGGCCCAGGATGTGTCGGGGCTGGTAGGGGCGCGCCCCGTGACCGACGCACGCTTTGCGTGGCCCAGCTTCGAGGAGGTAAAGATGCTCTCAGACTCGCCCCGGTACCGCGGGGAGGAGGAGCCCGCGGTCGTGACGCCGGACGGCGAGCATGCGTCCGCCGGGGAGGTGCGGCGCGCCAAGCAGCTGATCAAGGGCGCGCGCGACATCATCGCCATCCCGGGCACGGACGCGCACCCGCCATACTTGATAAACCTCAAGACAAAGCGCGCCTCCATTGTAGAGGACCGCGAGACGGTCACGGTCCTCAGGGACGCGGATCCCGAGGGTGCGGGCGCCGCCATGACGTACCTGTTCCCGCGGGAGGCCGGCAGGTGGCTGGGGCTCTCGGGCGGGAAGAGGGACGGCACGGACATCGAGATGGAGCGGTTCGATGCCGCCACAAACCTTGCGGAGTTTGCAGAAAGGCACCGCGGCGCGCGCGGGGTCGTGTTCTACAGGAGGATATGATGCCGCATACCGGTGACCGCGGAGCCGTATCTGCCATATACAGGCTGTCGAGGCGCTCGCGCTCCGTCAGAACCACCAAGCTGAAGATCATGCAGGGCGGCAGGGCGGGGCCGGAGGGAGCCGGGCGCACCACCGACGCGCATGCGGCCCCGCGCCGCCGCACGCGGGTCGGCAACATGTGGCCGGACGACGTGAGGCGCATGGCACGGTCGGGGCTGGTATCGTGCGCGCGCGGGGACGGCCTGCCCGCAGTCACACCGGTGGGCCGCTGGTCGGCCACGGCGTACGGGCTGGGCATAACGTTCTTTGAGATGTGCGTCCTGGCAAAGGTGTACTGTACCGCCCGCAGCATGGCGGGCGCGAGAGAAGGTGCAGGTGGCCCGGACCCCGCGCGCGCCGAGACGATACCGCTCAGGACCGTCCAGTACTTTTTTGAGGACTGGCCCGTCTATCCCGGGCGCGTCCACCACGCGCTGTCCCGCCTGCGCGGCCGCGGGCTGATACCGAGGTCGCGCCCCAAGAGGGTCGCGTGCGACATGGCGCGGCTGGACGCGATGCGCGAGGATCTCTTGGGGGTGGGCAGGTGGGTCGACGACACGGGGGAGGAGATACGCCGCGTACTCTCACATGGATACTGAGCTGGTCCGGCTGCTCATGGTGCTGGGCGTGCTGGCGGCAAACTCGTACACTGACGTCAGGTACAGGACCGTGCTTGGGAGCGACCTGCACTATGCGTGCGCGGGCGGGGTCGGCTTTGCGCTGTTTTTGCTGGGCGGCGGGTGGGCAGACGCGGGCGCCCTGCTCGGGCTGGCGGCCGGCGTCACGCTCGCCCTCGGGCTGTACCGGTGCAGGGCGGTGGCATCCGGCGACTGCGTGGTTCTGCTGGTGGTATCGGTCACCCTGCCCGCCGCGTTGGGCGTGCCGTTTCTGCCCGTCCTGGCAGGCCTGCTCGGCGTCACCATACTGGCGCTTGCGGTGGTGGGATACAACGTGGCGCTCAACGTGTCGCATATGGCGGGACTGTACCGGCACCCGGCCGCGGGGAGGCGGCCCTTTGCCGCGTGCGATGCTGCAGGCGCCCTCAAGAAGGCGGCCGCATTCTTTGCGGCGCACCACCGGAGGCCGTGGGAGAGGCACGTGGTCCGCATCGACGACGGGCGGGGCGGCTTCTCTCTGCGCGCGACGCCCATAGGCACGAGAGGATGGGAAAAAGGTGGCGAGGAAGGGCGGCCAGTGATGGTGGCCGCTCCCGTGATCCCGTTCCTGCTGGTGTCGGTGATCCTGCTACTGTACCCGATGTTTGTGGTCTAACCTTCCACCACTGCCACCTCATAGGGCCGTAGGTCAGAAAAGCTGCAAAACTGCACAGATGTGTTTTTTCAACAACTTTTGTTACAGGGTGCCTGTGTGGATGCCCCATCCAGATCGTGCCTGATCACACCGCATTTGCCCAAAAGTCAGGCACGATCCGAGCAAGTATCTTCTTCCTTTTCATGTCGTCAGCAGGCCGTGCTACCCTCGTATCAGAACCAATTAAACTTGAATACATATACTGACTCAGCAGTCCTGTCAGATCTGCGTCCAGATACGACATCCGGATGGCGCGGAAGATGCGCAGGCAGTATAAAGTAAACAGGCTCAAACTTACTAGAGGACATTGGAAATCAATTGTAAGAACAGATTCCATCCGGGTTGCGGGGTTTTGATTGACTTTAGGACTATTCCGGCTGATCCAGATTCTCGCCTCGTCTGATAAAGTACAGGTTGAACATTTTGCGAAGAAGATTGCATCCGCGCTCAATTTTTTCTGGATCGTAATCTGGTTCCAATATCAATACCTTGTATGTTCCCTTTTCCGAACCTGCCCGTGGATTGTATTCGGAATCAATT
The DNA here is from genome assembly GCA_028820595.1 of Nitrososphaerota archaeon. Classification (GTDB taxonomy): domain Archaea; phylum Thermoproteota; class Nitrososphaeria; order Nitrososphaerales; family Nitrosopumilaceae; genus Nitrosopumilus. The sequence goes on from JAPPIP010000003.1 coordinate 26,847, forward strand.
CTTGGCATGAGTAATGCTGTGTACCCGTATGGGTTGTATTTGGAATTCAGGTCATGCTCATATGTCTCGCTGATATCATACGGGTAGAATACAAAGCTTTTGGTGCCCGGGATTCCACGTAAATGGTCATGGTATCCCATCCAGTTCGGTTTTTTCACACTGTTTGATTGTTCTAAAATCTGGCTGTAATTCATTCCATCCATTAACAAACCTTGGAGAGCTGTCACTATATATCTATGACGGCCAGTAGTAGGAGACTGTTACACAATGAAATTTGCATAGTATTTTTTGATCATTGTCGATTTAAAACATAACATAAGCAAAAGTTGATTTTTTTGTCAAATCTCAGACACGAGGTGAACATGCCAGTTACAGGAATCTTTCCTCGGAAAAAAGTTGAGGTGCATCTCATGTAACTTGTGTGAACGGACATACTCTATGCGGGTTGCCCGCACATCCGCTTAAAAGCCGCACGGCGCATCATATTCGTGGAGATCATACGCGAGCGCCTCTTTGGCAAGCCGCCCAGACGTACATACGGGCACGCATATTCTATAACCCCGACCAACTTCCGCATACTGCCGGAGGAAAAGCAGCGGCGCAGGCTCGCAGAGTTCTTTGAGATGCTCAGGATGCTGGAACATGCGGCGACTATCACCCTTGAGCGCGTACCCATAGCCGTCGGGGGAGATGGGGGCGGCCAAGTGGACGGCGGCAGGATGGACGTGCTGCGCGTCATGCTCGACGCGGCAGACCCACTTGACGACGTGCTTGAGAGGCTGGGGTTCTCATACACAATTGACGAGCCCCGAGACGCGCCGACGGTCACGGAGCAGGGGGTCCGGGACTTTGCATGTACGATGGACGGATCGCTCCTGTACGGGAGGGCGTACACGGTATACGGCGCCCCAGCCGCACTGCCGCCCGCGTGGGTGCACGACGTGTTCAGCACGTTCCACCGGCTCCAGATACACGTGGCTCCTGTCCGTCCAGACGACGCCCTCCGCAAGATGGAGAACCGCGAGCTGCTATACAGCGGGGTGCGCACAAGTAGGGCCGACATCCAGAAGAAGCTGCGGGACATACGCGCCCTCAAGCGGGAGCTCGAGCTCGGCAACACGTCGGCGTTCTCGTTTACGGTCAACGGGTTCGTGTTTGCCGCATCCCGGCGGGAGCTCCGCGGGCTGCACCGTATAGTCAAGCGCAACACACGCGCGATGAACGTCCGCGTCACGACGTCACTCGGCAGGCAGAAGCACATCGTGCAGGGGGGAGGGGCCTCGTGGCTTGGCGCCATACACAGCATGCACGTGCTTTACCCGTTCGTGTCATCCGACATGCTCGAGGCCCCAAACGGCGTCACGCTCGGCAGAAATTTGGACACGCAGGGCCCCGTCATATACGACGTCAACCTGCGCAAGAACCACAACGTCTTCACCGCCGGGACCACGGGCTCCGGCAAGTCGTTTACGAACAAGATACTGCTGAAGCGCTTTCTGGAAAAGCGCCCAGACACCATGTGCATCGTGATAGACCCGCAGGGCGAGTACGCGGAGCACGCCGAATACTTTGGACTTGACATGGTGGAGGTAAGCCCCGGGCAGGAGTACGGGCTGGACCCGTTTGCCATGCTCGGCTCCGCGGTGGAGGCGGCCGACCTGCTGGGAGCCGCCACCAACGCGCCCAACCAGACGAGAAAGGAGTGGAGGAGCATCTGCGATACGGTACGCTCGATAGACGGGCTGTACGAGGCAAGCTCCGAGGCCGCGAAAGAGTACCTAGCAGACTTGGTCCGAGGTGGTGTCTCCCGCGTCTTCCGAGGCGCCCCGAGGTTCTCGGATAAAATGATAGTATCGCTGAAGGAGACGGACGGGCAGGAGTACGAGGGGCTGCTGATCCTGCTGGTTTTGGCGTACGCGTGGAGGCGCGTAAACGAGCTGCCGGCAAAGCGGTGGAAGTTCGTCCTGCTTGACGAGGCGTGGCGCATGACCAAGATCGACCACAGCATCCGCAAGATAGGGGAGATGGCGCGGCAGGGCCGCAAGAGATCGCTGATATTCGCCGTGTCCACGCAGCAGTTCTCCGACATGGACCGCGCGCTCGACGACGAGTCCAGGCTCACAGAGCTGTTCGACACCAAGGTGATAATGCAGATGTCGCAGTCGGCCGCCAGCACAATGGGCGCGGCCCTGGGGCTGACCGGGTCCGAGATGGAGCGCGTCACGAACTTCCGGTCCGGGATGGGGCTTCTCCAGACGAGCGACAACGCGATATACCTCAGGTTCGAGGCGACTGTAGACGAGGCAAAGCGGTACTTCAACACAAAGGCGGTGCGAGAGTGATGCGGCGGCAGCGGCAGCGGCACGCGGCATCCGGAATGATCGAGGTCCTGGTTCTGGTCTCTGTGGCAGTAGTGGGCGCCGGCGCCCTGGCGGCATGGTTCTCCGGCGCGCACGACGTACTGCAGGGGGCGGAGTGTACCGCATGGGTGGAGACGCACGAGGTATCCGATGGCACGTACTGGGCCCAGGCAACGATACGAAACACGGGCGATCATCCTATACGCGAATACCGCGTCATGACGGGCTCCAACGACACGCCCGCCGCGTCGTCCCATGTGGTCTGGGAGCCCGGCCAGACCGCGATACTGGAATTCGTAGTGACTGGCGTGGGGGAGGAGTCCCACCTGCTGCCCGCAAGGGTGATTGGCCGCGGAGCAGGGGGCAGCGCGCTCTGCGAGGTGGTCACGCCGTGAACCAGATGGTACAGTACGTCCTGATATTCGGCGTGGTCGGCGTCTTTTTTGCGGCGCTGTACCAGGGCGCGACCGACGACGTCGGGGACAAAATCACGTCGTACGGCGACAGGCTTGACCTGTACAAGGCGCAGGCCGCAGAGCACCTAAAGCTGGTGGAGATAACCGACACCGAGCCGGCCACGGCAGATCTGATAAACACCGGCATAAAGGATGTCAGGATAAGGCACCTGTACGTGGACGGCGCCAGGGACGGCGCCTACTCGGTCCGGGACAAGGACGGGCCCGTCGACGAGCTGCACGTGGGCAGTCTGGTCCGCGTCACCTCGGCCCTTGACGGCGACACGGTCTCCATCGTCACCGAGAGCGGCAGGGTCTTCCGGTTTGGCCAGTGACGGCGGGGGCGAGAATACGGGTGCAATTTCGCCTATGTGGGACGACATCTCTCCGAGGCCGTGGAAGCGAGTGCCAGCAAGTTTATGCCCCCGCAGGCGACAAGCTTCACACAGACGAAACTCACCAAGTCCCGCCTTGCATGTAGGCTGTCAACGCGCATGCGCGCGGACTTGACTGACTCCATGGCATCGTACCCGTATGCGGCCTTGACGGTTTATGAGTCGGACTCGACAGTGGAGTGGCATCTGCAGTACTCCCCGTATGCGGCCTTGACGGCCCTCCTGACATCGTCCTCTGATACTTCGTACATCCACTTGCGCACCTGGTCCGCTGCGAGCTTTACGTTACCGCCCGTCCACTCCTCCACAAAACCCTTCAACGTGTTCTCGATCTTCTTCATCCGGGCTCGCTCATCCGTCTCCTCTTCAATGGTCCAGGCTGGGATCTCTTCCTCCTCCTCCAACCTCGCGCCTATGGGCAGGCCGCAGACGCGACAATGTTCCCTCGTTGGGTCCTGTTCTTCCTCCGTGCGCATGCCATGTTTATGCGATCGCGTTCTTAATGAATGGTGCATCGGCGGGGAGGGGGGGGGGGGGAGGGGGGTGGAAATTTAATAATCCGGTTTTTATTTGATTGTACATGACATCTACCAAAGGTTAGTTTTTTA
>JAPPIP010000003.1:30674-48407 GCA_028820595.1 Nitrososphaerota archaeon
CCCCCCCCCCCCCCCCCCCCGCCCCCCCCCCCCCCCCCCCCCCCCCCCCCCCCCAAGAGGCTGTCAAGTTACAGATGCGCGTTTTCATTCATTCTTCCTGTCCTCTTCCCAAGAGGTGTTATCGGCCATCGGCTGCATGCAATCGGACTAGGACTTTTCGGGGAACGACTCCAGCGCCTCAGGATACTTCTCCAGGTCTGCGTCAATTCTCTCATTCAGTTCGTCCTCGTCATAGTCCAGAGGCGTCCATCTCCTGAACGACTCGTGCATCCTGTCTCGTCTTCCTTCCAGCTGGCACCACTTGTAAGCCAGTGATGTGCGCGGTATCGACTTGGGAATGGGGCAGCAGGCAGAATCATCTTCAGACATGGCACCATTACGGGTGCGGGTAATATAAGGAAGTGGAAGCAGAAAAGTTAGAGCATGCGGAAATCGAGGTCAAGAGCGGCGGCAAGAAGAGGGGATCCGGAACGAGGGGGCGATCCAGCTTGAGGATCATGGCGGTCAGGAATATTTCTGACAACTATCAACTTTCGCTATCCACCGATGACAAAAAGAACGTCAACATCATAGTAGGCAGATGTGGGAGCGGCAAGACCACACTGTTCAACAAAATCAAGTCCTGCCTTGCCCATCCGGAAGACGACTGCGGGATCGAGCTGGAATTGAGTGAGAAGACAGATTGTGATGTCGACTATGTCTGCGTAGGCGAAGACGAAACCTACCCGGAGGATATTTTCAAACGCATCAATAGATCGGGATTTGCGGAAGATGCCCTGACAGGTATCGTCAAGCGGACAAATCAGATGTTGCAAGACATTCATGGCGTGTTTGACAATGAACGCAATCTGCCACAACTGAAAAACGGTAAAATCACCGTGCTTGGAAGCCTTGCAGCAGGTCCTCAAACGATTCTATCTTTTGCATTGCTGATCGCATTAAGGAAGCAGAAGGGGGTTGAATCTCCCCTGATAGTGGACAGCGGAGATCTTGACCGGGTAGTCAATGTGTTTCAAAGGCGCCTCGTTCAGATGATTGCAGACAACACCGCCCAGTGCCTGATTTTTTGTAGTGACGTTTGGGTCATGTATGCCTCCCCGGATGATCCCTTTGATCACGCGTCGCGAAGCATCTCGCTGTATGAGGACATGAAAAACAACGGCATACTGGGTTCGGTGTACGAACTGGACACGGATTCTTCAGGCAAGACTGGTTCCGTGCGTCCAATTTTTACAAATTTTGGACATTAAGGGGAAGGATGGTCATCTGGGGGGCAGTGGTGAGGTGCGGGAGGATTGTACCCATCCCTGAGCCTGACCATGGCCTCTTCCATGGTGCTGTTGCCCTTGATCTTGTAGTGCGTGCACGGGGCTGCAGGCTGCTGCCACCGCCTGAGTCTCCTTTGGGTCTGGGATCCTTCAGCGGAAACGCGGTCAGCCGTCATCTGGAGCGGCAGGGCCTTTGGTCTCAACCGGTGATGGTGTTGACAGTGACGCGGCAGACATGATCTCGTCCATCATGGAGGCGCAGTTCTCAGAGGTCATGGAAACCTGCACCAGCGAGTCTGTATCACTGCCGTGGAAAAAGTTGAGCAGCACGGTGTCGTGCGATACCTGCTCTGCAAACGCCAGATCGCGGAGGGGCACTGCAAAGTAGTTTGTCGGACCGCCGCTAGCTGTGCAGAGGATCGTCCCGTCCGCGGTTATCTCAAGCTCGGCCCTGATCTTACCGTATATCCTGACGCGGTAGATGCCCATGCCGATCACCTGTTGTTGTCGCCGCCGCGGCGTACAAACCACATCTCCCTGCGCAGCAGGACCGCACCGCCCGCGTGCTCCCGTATGGTAAGGATTCTGGGACCCTCGCGTTCGGGCCTGACGTGCAGCACTAGCGCGCCCTCGGCGGACGTCCGCAGCGCGTCTATCAGCTCGTCCCCCAGATAACACCGGACGAGCCTGTTGCCCAGCACGGCGCCGTCACCGCCATGTATGGTGACGCGTATGGACTTTAGCTCGTCCAGGTCGGCGCACGCGATCTCCTGGACGCGGTCGGCCTTTTGCGCGGTATCGACGTCAAGCCAGCGCGGGAACCCAAGCACGCTCGATTTTTTGCGCGCCTTTGCTTTGCGCCGATTTTTGCGCATCTTCTGCGCCCAGCGGCCACCTCCGCCGCCCGTCCCCGCCCGGAGACGGGCCGCAAGCAGCGACAGCACGGCAAGCAGTACGACGTCTGCCGTCCCGTACGGCGTCTTTATGATTCCCAGCGCCGCGCCCGCCCCCAATGGCAGGAGGGACACACATACCGATGCCCAATCCCGTGCTATCTCCACGTTGTCAGGCACCACCGCCCAGTAGAGCGCAGCGGACACCAGGCCAAAGATGCCCAGTACCGCCACGTTGCGCAGGGACATGAACCCAAACGGAGTGGTAAGCGCGGGCTCCTCCCAGCCCGAATAATCCCGGAAAATCAGCACCTCAGAAGACTCTGCCAACCTACACACCCCACGCGTCCTTGCTGCACGCGGTTCCGACCAAGCGTGCCGCGCGATGGCGCTCGGGAAGGACTGCCGCTCCTGCCTCAAGATACGTCCAAGCCACCACATGCAATCGTGCGCGTTTTGTTTTAAGCCAGCTTTTCTTGATGTCGTCTTTTGTACGCGGCCCCTACTGGAGTCTGAATCAGACGGCGGGTGTGGCGCCCCTCAAGAAGCAGGATTCTGCCACACAGGCGCCATCACACTTACACGGTCTTGCGCCTGATCAGGAACTTGCCGCCTGACATGTCCTTTACTAGGTCCCACCCGTATGCGACGCTTGAGAGCAGTTCTTCCTCACCTGAGATCATCCTTGTCTGGTATGGTGGCGCCCCGTGCGGGCCGTCCTGCGACAGTCCCGTGTTCTCCGGCGCCGCGACGGCCGGGGACGGCGCCGGTCCGGGGACGGCGTCCCGATCCGACTCGGCCGCTCCTTCACTGTTATCGCCCCCTGCCTGCATCCTGATGCTGGACGGGTCTATCCCGTACGCCTTGGCCTGCTGCCGCAGTGACTGCAGGAACATCTCCCTCCTGTACCTTGCATCATCCACGCTGCCCGCATTCAGAAACGGCTCACTCCTTGCAAAGGCGCCCCGCATGTCCTCGATCATCTGCTCTGTCAGCCTTCCCTTGTTTGTGGTATATCTGGCCTCCATGTCACCCGTGTGCCCCATGAAGAACTGCCTGTACGCGTGTGTCATGCATCCGCCGCTCTCGGCTAGCAGGAGCTGCGTGTCAAAATACGCGCGCAACACGTAGGGCCGTGCCTTGATGACGCTCCTGATGGCGGCCCTGATCGGGAACGTGACGGCCTTTGTGGTGACGAATACCGGCTCGTAGGTCGACTTTCTGGACGGTATCCGCTTCCTGCATATCAGGGCCGAGTTGTGGTCCAGCGCCTCGCCGGCGGCAATGCGGCCGCGGAGGTACCCCAGAAGGTACGAGCACCCTTGGGACGTGAGGAACGTGAAGTACTTGTGCCCCGCCTTGCTTACCTGCGGCCTTATCGTAACCATCGCGGGCGTCCTCTCAAGCGTGACCGCGGTCCCGCCGTCCCCTATGGTCAGCCCCTCCACATCCGAGATGCGCAGTCCGTCGGTCCCGTCGTGGTTGCCTATTACCTGTGGCCGCACTCCCGCGAATGCCATCAGGGACATGCTTGCGCGCGTGCGCGGATCCGCGGCGTTCATTATAGATTCGAGCTGCGCAGTCGTCGGCACCTGCTCGTCCTGCAGCGTCACCGGGATCCTGGAATTTGCAATCTTTATCTTGCGCCGCACATCGATATAGTTGTACGACAACCACGACTTGAGCGCCTTGACGACATCCTCTATGTAGCCAGGCGAGTAGTTTTGCTCCTCCATCCACGTCACGTAATCTAAAATCATGTCCTCGGCCTTCATGCTGTTCTCCCTTCCGATCTCCACCATTCCGGCGGGGGTTATCCCAGTGTTTTTGTAGAACATGTTGAGGCGCCTTACTCGGCAGTCGGCCGTGATCCTGCTTGAGCGCGCGAGGTTTGCGTGCCATCTCTGGATGTTCTCGTCTGAATCTAGCAGGTCACTAGAGGATCCGGTCAACTTACGCTCTAGGATCACCAGTCTTGTTTTAAGGGTGGATTCCCGGCCGTTGGTGCAGGGCCGCACCGCGGCCGCGTCAGCCATGCAGCATAACCTCACGCGCGTGTGGCAGTTTTGTTACACTATACCGTAAAGTACCGTTATACCGGGTGAACCCATATGCATTCACCCCGCAAAGAGATCCGGGTGCCCGCTGCATGTGGCATAACCCGGAAACCGCTTCCTTGGAATATGAATAGAAAATGGACCGGGGGGAAGCTAGCAGCTGTAACGGGTGGAACCCAGATTGTAGAGGGTTTGAACCCAATGTGGTCATACGGTAACAAACGCCCAGTCAATAAGAATATGGAACTTGGAACGGGTGGAACCGGCCGCGGTCAGGCAGGATGAGCTGACGGAGTCAGGGACGCAATGCGTGCGCGTAGGGAAGCAACTGCCAGCAGCGATCAAGTCGGACACATGAATTCCGCGATGCAGGGACGATCTGACGACTACGAACTTTCCTCCTCAGGGCCTTGGAACAGTGCTGTGGCGCCCTGTCTAGAACCACGGATACGTGATCCCGGGCCGGTGTCAAATCCATCACAATGATGGCAGGAAGAGAACTGGGATGTTTACAGTATCCTCCTCATGTTTTTTCAAGTCATTCACTACAGAATAGCATCTTTCTGCTTCGTCGTATTTTCCCAGCATTTTTAGCGCCGTACCTTTGGCTTTATGTGTTGCTGAAAAACGAGAATTAATCTCTATTGCCTTATTAAAATACTCGATAGCTTTGGCAGGTTTGTCTAATTCCACCAACGTAATGCCTTTATTTGTATATGAAAAATAATCCTTAGGATTAATCTCTATTGCCTTATCAAAACATTCGATAGCTTTGATACGTTCACCTAAGGTCGCTAATACAATACCTTTATGTGTATGCAGAAAAGAGTTATTGGGATCAATCTCTATTGCCTTATCAAAACATTCGATAGCCTCGACAGATTGTCCCGAGGCCAACAATGTGAAGCCTTTCCATACATATGCAAGAGTATTGTCAGCATTTGATGATATTATTTTATCAAAACATGCGATAGCCTGAGTGAATTTCTTTAACTTGTATAAACTATAGCCTTTGCTGTAGTAAAATTCATTATCCGTCTTAAAGATATCTCTACATATGTATTTCATAAATGCTTCCAGTGCGTCATAGCCACGCTTTACATCATAACTTATGGCGCTGACGGTGTGAACAACGTTATGACGATTATATATCAACTCTTCAAGATCTTTTTTTATGGATGCGTCGATATTATTCCAAATATTTTTAATATTATAATCATTGAAGGTTGAATCTATTGTGCCTATGTTTGGAAAGTTATAAGATATAGAGATTACATTAGCCTTGTTTATTTTTTTGATTTTATCGAGATCATTGGTTTTGATTTCTATTATTGTAGGTACAGTGATGCTATCTTCATTATTTTCTATTTTATGTTCTATAACTTTTCTACAAAACTGTTCAAGGATGGTCACAAGCCGTATTGTAATATAATTTGTGACATGTGAGTCTTCTTTGTGTTGAAGCAGATCTTCGACGTAAAGAAGTGCATCAAACACATCAGGTAATTGCTGGTTCATAACCTCAGGTGTGAGGGCGTGAAGTTTTCTCTTGGATGTCATAATTCCACATATTTGAAAGCCATTATATAAAAATGCATAATCAAAGTTCTGATTCTGATTCATGAGCTTGCCTATAGCTAGAAGCAAAGTCTTCGAGGGATCAAACTTGTCAAGCAGAAACAGATTTTGATCTCCTTGCATCACGCACGGTGTGGCAACAGCAAGATCGGAGGATCTGAAGAAAGCGTACGGGAAGGAAAGAAACCCCTGGGTCAAGATTAGGATAGCTGCGGTAACCATGGTATGCATGAACAACGAGAACATACAGCGTACGGCGGACTCGTTCATGTCGTGTCCCAACTGTCTCCATGTGGGTTGAACACTTCAAGGGGCGGCATGGTTGCCCTCCGGGACTTCAGGGCTTGGCAGGCCGTCTAGGATGGGGCGCAGAAGGTGGGACGGATAATGGCTAGGTGTCTGGGTCGAGAACTGCTGGCGCGCTGACAAGCGCGCACTGGAAATAATCTCAATCGCGCGCAGGATGGTCGCTATGATGTGGTACGTGCTGACGGCCAAGGTACCGTACCAGTCACGCAACTAGGCGGCATCAGAACAAGCCGAAAGGATGAGAAGGGCGCGCCAGAGGAAGAATAATCTGTGAACATCCTAACAGTTCACGTACATCTTGGCGTAAGCTACAAACTTCCAGACACTCCACTGGGCACGGAACAGAAGTGGTGCGGCACGATGGGCCCAACCACGGAAGGGATTTGCCTTGATGTTGCACTCGGTTACTCTCGATTTGACGGGATTCACACCACCCCTCTGCCAAGGAATGCTTTTACAATCTGACTGTAGCAGACATATGGTAAACCGGTTTGATCTAGAGAAAAAGTACGATCTAAACCATCTGAAGAAGATAATGTCTGACATGGATCATTCATTACTAGACGAGAAGGCAGTACTGGGACTGGCCACTAATCGACATGAAGGTAAGACTAAACCTTGCTTCGCCATGCTTGTGCTTCTCCCACGCGGGGATCCGATTCCCGATGATTTGCAGTATGACTATGAAGATTGTGTTATCGTGCATAGGTCTGTGGATAGAAAATCGGCAATGGACAGGATTAACGAAGTTGTATGGGGCCAAGAAATATGCATGCCTGATCGAGACGGTATGCCCATAAAGGTAGAAGGATGGGTTGGGAATTTTGTCCCCAGTATGATGCCGTGGGGATATACGCGCTCAACGTTTCCGTGGTGGTGTTATCGTGCTACAATGAGCGAAGGATTCTCATCTGCTCCTTATCACGACGCACTGGCAGGTGGAAAAGATAATCCGCCTTATCCATCATTACAGGAGGCCTTGAAACACGTATTCAGCCTAGAGACAGAAACGAACGATCTTGGTGGACCGTCATTCACTATAGTAGTCCCAGACGCGCGCGCGAGAATCAACGAGGTTGGGATATCTGGTAGACGGATAGAAGTCGAAGTTGACGACAGGCGATCCGCGTCCGATGGTTTGGTTGTACAGGCTTTTGCATCCAACTCAAAATTCACGACTTCTCTGCCTAAGATAGAAACCGACGGGTATAGGTACCAACTTGATCTTGATGGAAAACCTAACTTTTTGATGGTTACTTTATGCAGCTCAGCCGGTGAAGTACTAGACATGAAAAGAATATTCCTGGATTCTCGTAGTCGAAATTGGGATCCCACTGTGACAATAGAGGATTCGAAGGATGATCTGCAAACTATAATCCGATCTGGTGAAGGGATAGATGTAGAGTTTAAAAGCCAGCTCAATACTCCGCATAAATTCATAGACTCGGTGGTATCGTTCTCTAACGGTAACGGTGGGAAGATCCTCGTAGGCGTCGATGATAACGGGAAGATTGTCAAGGTCGAAGATCATCGATCCGCCATTGCTATTATCCATACGTGGGCCAGCCAGTACTGCGATCCTAAGCCTCTCCTGCATGCATACTATTCGCAAGAACTCAAGATTGTGGTAGTTGATGTCGTGCAAGGGGATAACAAACCATATTTTATGAGGGATAATGGATGCTTCGTACGACAGGGTGGCATGGACGTACCCGCCTCTCGTTCTGAGGTGAAGGATATGGTGGATAAACAATCCAAACAGTCGCGCCCTGAAGTGTGGTGGGGATCCCGCTAGAAGGAAACCGATCGGCCATGCACGCTTTAACAAAGGGAGGCAGGCCAAGGCATGACAGTCAAAAGAATCAGATTCGCCCCGGACGAAAAAGTCCGCATAGTACTCCAGACGTTCAACCAAGAGACCAACGTGGTGGAGCTGTGCCATCAGCACAACCTGGCTCCGCGGATCATATGCGCTTGAAAGAAAAAATTCCTTGAAGGGGGTGTATTTCGTTTGAAGGCTCCGATGCAGGCAGGAGCGGCGTCACAACAGGGAGGTGTCCGATCTCAAGCAGATCACAAGGTAGTATAGCTAGAAGCAAAAGTCCGTGGGGGGGGGGGAGTTCAAACTTGTCAAACAGGGACGGGTTGATCCCACCACCGTATTGTACACCGCACGGCCCGACAAGGCAAGAAGACTCGGAGAATGCATACGGGAAGGAAGGAGACACGCGGGCCAAGCGGGATGGTAGCGGCAAACGCGGTACGCATGTACGGAGAAGGCGTGAGGCGGATCCACCGCTCATGCGACGCCCGGCCGGGGGCCCGGTGCGGGTTGAACGCCTCTGGGGAGGGCGACATGGTCGTCCCACGGATCCCCCCGGGGCACGGCAGGCCGCCTAGGACGGGACGCAGCTGGACGGGGCAGACAACGGGCAGGGCATCCGGGTCAAGGATTGCCGCCACCGCACTGCAAGACATACGTCAAAAGACAGAAGCCTCGTTCCACACCACATGCGACAGGAAGCTCATGCACAGATACGTTCTGACCCCCAAGGCCGCCACCACGATACCCGTTAGCCGCGCGGACAGCAGGGCCGTAAATTCGTGACGGTACCGCGCAAAAAGACACATTTCACGCCTGAAAATGGCCGGACTTACGATACTGGCAGAGGACAAGTCTTTCTTTATCCACGACACCACCCGGGCGCTAATCCTGATCTCTTGCGGAAGCAAGAATAGTCATCCCGTACACTGGAAGCCACAAAAAAGTGACTGTATGCGGAGCCGTCACCTCCGACAGGAAGTGGTTCTTCAGGATGTGCGACACCGGGTTCAGCGCGGAGACGTTCATCCGGTACGTCGCGGACACGAGAGGTAGTTCGGGAAGATAGACATGGTTCTGGACACGGCGCTCCGCACCACTCCAAGGCCCCAAAGCAGAAATTCGAGCGCAACGGGGACGCCGAGTTCGTCTACCTCCCACGCGGTCGCCGCACCTCAACATGATCTAGGAATATTGGCGGCAGGCAAAGCACCGTCTGCTGGTATCAGAATGCTGTCCAACGTTTTCCGATATGAGAAGGGCTGTATCCAAATACTTCGGGACATCGAGGCTCAATCTTGACATATACACGTACCTTGACAGACGGGCCACACTAATGCTCGAGAACTTTTGATCTTATCTATATCTATGATCTTTTATCTCATTTGGCGTGTATCTATAAATGTAGTGTAATGTGATGTGATTTATGATGTATCAGCAGATGCGATTCAGCGTATTTGTGAGTCATTCTCATGATGATCTTGTTCTGGCTAACAAGATAGAAAGATCTATGGCTAGTTTGTACTTAGAACTATTTCTTGCTCATAAAAGCATTCAAAGTGGTGACGATTGGCATATTACGCTCCTTGACAAGATTATGAAATGTGATGTTTTAGTTGCACTAGTGACACCTAATTTTTATAAATCCGAATACACCGGACAAGAAGTTGGAGCTGCATGGGGGTTGGGGAAGATAATATTCCCAATCTGTAATAATGAAACACCAAGAGGTTTTATCAAAAAATTTCAATGCTTTCAGTATGCAGATGACCGCATGAGTGAACTTACTTCATCCATACTAGCATCTGCGCTACGACGTTTTGGAAACAAAAAAGTGGATCGTTTGGTAGATTTGCTTACTGCTTCCAATTCATACGATGAATCTGGGATGTGGGCGCGACTTCTTTCAAAAGAAACCCAATTAAACGAGGTACATATTGCTCAAATAAAACACGCACTAATTACAAATGACCAAGTATCTGGCTCTCGTAACGCGCGTCCTTACCTCAACCAAATTTTAAACCAGTAGTACTTGGTCAAATGGACCTGTGTATTTGTATGTAAGCAAATCGATGCCGAAAACAACTGGTATGACTTGACTAGCGCTGTTCGGATCCCAAACACAAAAACGAAGGCGCTAGGATGTGCCGCCCAACCTACCGTCACGCATGCACGGCCTTGCGTCTTATCAGGAACTTTCCGTCGGGCATGTCCTTAACTAGGTCCCACCCGTACGCGACGCTCGACAACAACTCCTCACCCGAGATCATCTTGGTCTGGTACGGTGGCGCCCCGCGCGGGCCGTCCTGCGGCAGTTCCGCGTCTTCCGGCATCGCGGCGGCCGGGGACTGCTCGGTTGTCCCTCCGCTGTTCTCTGCCTGCATCCTTATGCTGGACGGATCTATCCCGTACGCCCTGGCCTGCTGCCGCAGCGACTGCAGGAACATCTCCCTTCTGTACTTGGTATCGTTCACACTTCCAATGCTCAGAAACGGCTCGCTCCTCGCAAAGGCGCCCCTCATGTCCTCGATCATCTGCTCAGTCAGCCTTCCCTTGTTTGTGGTGTACCTCGCCTCCATGTCGCCCGTGTGTCCCATGAAGAACTGTCTGTACGCGTGCGTCATGCACCCGTTGCTCTCCGCTAGGAGGAGCTGCGTGTCAAAGTACGCGCGGAGTACGTAGGGCCTCGCCTTGGTGACGCTCCTGATGGAGGCCCTTATCGGTAACGTGATCGTCTTCGTGGTGACGAATGCCGGCTCGTGTGTAGACTGCCTGAACTGTATCCGCTTCCTGCATATCAGGGCCGAGTCGGGATTCAGCGCCTCGCCGGCGGCAATGCGGCCGCGGAGGTACCCCAGGAGGTACGAGCACCCCTGGGACGTAAGGAACGTGAAATACTTGTGTCCCGCCTTGCTTACCTGTGGCCTTATCGTAACCATCGCGGGCGTCCTCTCAAGCGTGACCGCGGTCCCGTCGTCCCTTATGATCAGACCCTCTATATCCGAGATGCGCAGCCCGTTGGTCCCGTCGTGGTTGCCTATCACCTGCGGCCGCACGCCGGCAAAGGCCATCAGGGACATGCTGGCGCGGGTGCGCGGATCCGCCGCGTTCATGATCGACTCGAGCTGCGCCGTGGTCGGTACCTGCTCGTCCTGCAGCGTCACCGGAATCCTAGAGTTTGCGATCTTTATCCTGCGCCGTATATCGATATAGTTGTATGACAGCCACGACTTGAGCGCCTTGACGACGTCCTCTACGTAGCCCGGGGAGTAGTTCTGCGCCTCCATCCACGTCACGTAGTCTAGAACCATATCCTCGGCCCTCATGCTGTCCTCCCTTCCAATCTCCACCATCCCGGCAGGGGTTATCCCCGTGTTCTTGTAGAACATGTTGAGGCGCCTTATGCGGCAGTCGGCCGTGATCCTGCTTGAGCGCGCGAGGTTTGCGTGCCACCTCTGGACGTTCTCGTCTGAGTTCAATAGGCCTTTTGCGGATCCGGTCAACTTCCGCTCTAGGATCACCAGTCTGGTTTCGAGGCCGGATTTCAGGCCGCTGGTGCCGGGCCGCATCGCGGTCGCGTCAGCCATGTGATATACCCCCACACGCGTGTGGTTGTTTTGTTACGTTATACCGTAAAGTACCGTTATACCGGGTGAACCCGTCTGCATTCACCCCGCAAAGAGATCCGGGTGCCCGCTGCATGTGGCATAATCCAGAAATCACTTCCTTGAATATGATTATAAAAATGGACCGGGGGGGATTTGAACCCCCGACCTCCTCGTTGCGAACGAGGCATCATACCCCTAAACCACCGGCCCTCTGGCATGCTCCGCACAGTCCGCTTTTATTCATTTTCAACCGCCTCCTGCGTACGCCTCAAGGCATAATAGCGCAGCAGGGCCACGCCAGGCATGGCCACGCACGATGCCGTCATCGCCGGATCGCACGTCGTGCTTCCGGACACCGGGGAACTCTCGGATGCAAACATCGTGATTGACGACGGCCTCATATCCGGCATTACCACGGACCTGCCGCCGGCCGACGTCCGCATAGACGGCAGGGGCCTCGTGTCCGTCCCGGGGCCGATAGACCCGCACGTCCACTACGGGGTGTACTCGCCCATCGACAAGGCCGCCCGGACCGAGTCGCGCGCGGCAGCAATCGGCGGTATAACCACCATGATGCGCATGCTCCGGCTTCCAGGCCCCTTTGACGAGTCGCTGCCCGAGCAGCTCGACGCGATGTCGGCAAACCACCACGTGGACTATGCCATACACGCGTCGGTCTTTACGCCCGAACAGGTGCGCACCATGGAGTTCTGCTCTGAGAAGTGCGACGTGAGGTCGTTTAAGATATACATGAACCTCGGGGGCGAGGTGGGCCACGTATACATGGACATGCCGCCCGGCTCCAAGGAGCTGGCGCCCTCAAGCGTCCACGTGGATGACCGCATGGTGCGGGAGACGGTAAGGGAGGCCGCGCGGCTCGGCTGCCCCGTGCTCGTGCACGCCGAGGACTATGAGATGTGCGGCTGCGGAATCAAGACGGCGCGGCAAAAGGGGCTCGACGGGCTCTCCGCCTGGTCCGAGAGCCGCCCGCCGACGTCGGAGGCAAAGGCGATCAAGACCGTGTCGGGGTTCGGCCGCGAGTACGGCTGCACCATATACTTTGTCCACGTGGGCTCGGCCGAGGCCCTCGGGCAGATCAGGGCCGAGCGTGCGCTTGGCACCCGCATATACGTGGAGACCTGCCCCCACTATCTCACGCTGTCGCACGAGGGGAGGGGCGGCTACCTTGCAAAGGTGATGCCGCCGATCCGGACGGGCCGCGACAGGGACTCCGTGTGGCAGTCCGTATCGGACGGCTCCATCGATACCATAGGGACGGACCACGTGGCAAACCAGCTGTCGCTAAAGCTCGGGGGCGAGGACGTCTGGGGCGCGCTGGCGGGGTTCCCGGGAGTCGGGACGTCGGTGCCGATAATGCTGCACGAGGGCGTCAACTCGGGCCGCATCACGGTCGGCGAGTTTGCCCGCCTGACCAGCCAGAACGCCGCCAGCATATTCGGGCTGCGCGGCAAGGGCCGGATTGCAGTCGGGTGCGATGCCGACATTGCGATGCTTGACCTCAAGCGCGAGAAGAGGGTCACGTCGGAGATGTTCGGGGGCTTTTCGGACTATTCCGTATACGAGGGCATGACGCTTCGGGGGTGGCCCGTCAGGACGATCGTGCGCGGACAGGTCGTATCCGACGAGTTCGAGGTGGTCGGCAGGCCCGGGTATGGCAGGATGGCAGGGCGCCCCGGCTCGTCGGGCTGACAGCCTTTTCCCCGGCCGTGCAGCCGTGCCTGCCGCACGCGCGTGACTGCCGCGTCATGTCCTGAGGTCCGGATCCCTTTCGCCGTACGCGTCGGCGCGTCCGGACCTTGTGCGAATCTCCCTGAACTTGCCGCGCCTGCCCGCCTTGTATATGACGTCGGGCCTCCTTGCAAAGATTCCGGACTCTGCGACCCCGGGTATGCGCCTTATGGCGCCAGTCAGCCTGCCGGGATCCCGTATGGTTCCAAAGCCGCAGTCCAGAATGACGTTTCCGTTCTCGGTGAATACGGGATACCCAGAGTCCTGCACGCGCAGGACGGGCTCCCCTCCCATCTCCGTTATCCTTCTTTGGACCAGCCGGCGGGCGAGCCTGTGCGCCTCCACCGGGACGGTCCTGGATATGTTCCTGACGAACTTTGTGGCGTCCGCCATTACCACCACCCTCTGCGCCATGTTGAACAGTATGTTCTCGCGCAGGAGGGCGCCCCCGCCCCCCTTTACCACGTATCCGCTGGCGTCAATCTGGTCCGCGCCGTCGTATACTATGTCGACCATGTCCGTCTGGTCAGCGCCTATGAGGGGTATAGCGTCACCCACCTCCTCCTCGATTACGAGCTTGATCTGGAGCGAGGTCGGGACGCCGATTACCCTGAGGCCTTTGTCCCTGACCAGTCCTGCAATCTCCCTTGCGACTGCCGTCGCGGCGCGGCCGCTGCCAAAGCCCACCCTCGTGACGTCGTCTTTTGCGGCGGCGGTGCGCGTGACGTACTTTGTCGCATCCCTTGCCGCCGCCCTTATGGCGGCGCCGTATGCGGCAGACGACCTTGGCGCCATCTTATTCGGACTCCGCCCTGTCAAGCTTTTCCAGGGTCTTCTTGATGTCACTTATGGCCTCCTCGAGCTCCTTGTCATCTTCTTCCTCTTCTTTCCCGTCACTCGTGCCGCCGTCGTCACCGGCGAGCCTTGCCGCCTCGCCCTCGTCTTGTTTTGGCGGCGTGACCTTGCCGCCTGCCATCGTCGCCGCCGCCGGGGGGTGCAACACGGCGGGCTCGGGACTGTCTGCCGCGGCATCTTTCGTGCCCGCGGCGTCAGGTATGGTTTTGGGCACTATCGCAGTTCCGACGTCGGGCACGATCAGCGATGACACGTCTGGCATCTTTTTCTCCTCCTCCTCCTTGTCTACTGGCACGGATTCCTTTTCGGGCCGGTCCTCTTTCTGTACGGCAGCGGGCTTTTCTACCGGGAGCTGCTCCTGCAGGCCCAGCCCCGGCTGCTGAATCTGTTCCTGCCTTTGCGTTACCGGTGTGTCTGTTGCGGCCTGTTGTTCTGCTGCCGCTGCCGCCTCCATAGGCGCCTTCTTTTCGTCCGTCTTTATCCTGAACTCTGGTTTTTTCGCGGCAGGGATGCTCGTAAGCGTGGTAATCTCAAACGGCCTGACGCGCTTCTGTCCTGGGATCGGCATGTCTGGCACAACCTTGGTGTCTGCCGTTGGCGCCACCGCCACTGCTGCCGTTGGCGCCACCGCCGCCGCCACGCCCCCTGCGCCTCCCGTACCCTGCGCCTCCGCCTTCCCGGGCGCTATAGCCTTTTGCTGCACCGCCTTGATGTCGGCCACGGCCGACGATATGTCGTAGATCTTTGCGTCCAGGCCTGACAGCTTTTGATCCATCAGCGTGATCAGCCCGTCCCCGACGGGGCCCAGGTCCGGATGCCTCTTCGCGTCCTCCATCTTTTCAAGCCTTGCCATCACCATCCCCATCTGGCGCTGGTACCTGGCAAGCAGCCCCTCCTTCTGCTCCCTGGGCATCTCCCACTCTGCCTGGTACAGCCTGGTGATGGTCTTTGCAAGCACCTCCTTCTCCATCCTCAGGGCCTTTATCTGGCTCTGGATCTGGGAGCTTGCGCCCAGCGTGAGGATCTGGCCGCTGCCGCCCGCCCTCGCCCGCACTGCCGCCGCTGTGGCAATTCCTGCTAGCGAGCTTAGAAGAAGGGCAATCTCCTGCATTCTACGTGTACCACTTTATCCAGGAATACTTTCTGCGCTTTGCGTCGGGAAATCCGCAGCTGGCGCACCTGTGGTGTCGCTTGTGGAGCGAGTTCTTGCCGCAGCGCCTGCACCTTATGTGCACCTTTTTCTTTGTAAAGCCGCCCATTGATGTGGTGCCCTTTACCATTGCGCGCCACCTACTGCTGCTGCGGTGCCGGGGGCGGGGATATCATAACCACGTTGTCGCCCCTCACCACGATGGAACCCAGGCTCTCCGCCTCGCCCTCCGCGGGTATCTCCTCGGAGGCGTCAAGCAGCAGGTTCATGTGCTGGTCAAAGCCGAGCAGGTTTCCCCTGATGGTCTTGTTCCCCTTTAGCTTTATCAGTACGACCTGGTTGATGCTCTCATCAAGCACCTTTACTGCCATATCAACGGACATCTTTCTCGACTTTGGGGCCTTTCGCTAGTATATTAAAATTTACGGCGTTCTTTTATGATCAGTATGGTGAGACGCCGTCCATCCCGAGCAGCATCTTGGCGTACTCGGACACGATGCCGTCGGCCTCGCCCTGGGTGGGGGCCTCTGCGTACACGCGCAGGGCCGGCTCGGTGCCGCTTGGGCGCACCAGGACCCACCTGTCGCCGGCATCCGACAGCAGGACCTTGAGGCCGTCGGAGTCGTCCGATACGTCCAGCTCGTCCCTGAGGCGCCCCATGACGGCCAGCGCGGTGCTGCCGGCACTCCCACCACCGCCACCGCCATTCTCCGCGCACCTCACCTTTGTCTTTGCAGTATACGAGGGGGGCAGCAGGCCGGCGTGCTGCGACAGCGTGATCTCGGAGCCTGCCAGCGCGTCGAGCATGAGCGCCAGCGTCATGCATCCGTCGCGGACCGCGTTGTGCGCCCCGTACATGAACCCGCCGTTCTCCTCGTACCCTATCAGGGCGCCGGTCTCCCTCATGCACTGCGAGACCTCGACGCTGCCTATCCTGGTGCGTATGACGTCGGAGCCGAACTCGGCGGCCACCTTTTCTGCCGACGAGCTGGAGTTGAGGCAGGTCGCAATACTCGAGCCCCTGCTGCCGCCCAGTATGTGCCTTGCAAGTACGAGGGCCGAGCGGTCGCCTATCACAATGCCGCCGGTCTCGTCGCAGAATATGCTCCTGTCCCCGTCGCCGTCGAACGCGACCCCGAGGTCGGCGCCGCCGCGCACCACCTCCCGGGACAGCTGCGAGAGGTTCTCCGGCGTGGGCTCGGGGCCCCGCCCCGGGAACCGGCCGTCCACCTCCCGGTTTATCACAGTATACCGGCAGCCGAGCATGCCGCACAGCTCCGCCGCAAACGGCCCCTGCGCGCCGTTTCCGGAGTCTATCACGACCCTGAGGTTCCTTGCCGATATCGCCTGCCCGTCGACCCGGGACGCCACGTCGGACACGTAGTCAAACTCCCGCGCGGATGACATGGCGCCCCACTCCCCATTCCCCGCCGCGCGGACCCCCCCGGACGTAATCGTGTTCTCTATCCGCAGCTCGTCTTGGCGGGATATCTCGATGCCGTCTGACGCGACTGCCTTCAGTCCGTTGTATTCCGGCGGGTTGTGCGACGCCGTAATCATTATCCCACCCGCGTACTGCGGCTTCTTTCTTACCTCGTACTCGAGGCAGGGGGTTGACAGCATGCCGGCAACCGCGCAGTCTATGCCCGCGTAGCTGAGCGCGGCCGACACCGCGCTGCATATGAGCGGCCCCGTGCTGCGCCCGTCGTATCCGACCAGCACCGTTGTGCCGCCGCCGCGTGCCGATGCCAGGAGGTGGGAGCCTATCGCCCCCGCTGCGGTGCATGCAAAGTCGAGCGTAAAGAACCCGCGCCCGGGGATCCCGCGTATGCCGTTTGTGCCAAAGTATGTGCCCACGGTGTGACGGCACGCTGACAATAGATAAATTTGTGTCCGGGGTAGCGGCCGTGCGGGAGTTGCCAAGCCTGGTCAAAGGCGTAGGGCTTAGGACCCTATCTTTTAGGAGTTCGTGGGTTCAAATCCCATCTTCCGCACCACGATTCACACGGGTTGCGGACGATCCGCCTCCCCCCCGCCGCATGTCCGACGGGCCGGGTTGTGCCCCGATGTCGGGCTGCCGCGGGCATAATTATATGATCTAATAAAATCCGACATCGACGTGGGCGCTGTCCAATCCGGCATAATCTTGCCCAAATAATATGTTCACTATGAGCGCGTATCGGGCTCTTGGCCGGGGCCTGGGCGCCGCAAAACCGGCATGCGCACCCGGATGCCGCATGGTTTTGCCCCAAAATGCAGGAACTGTCGACAGCGTCCGCTGGGGGTTGCCGCAGATGCGCGGCGCAGTTACGGCTGGGAGACCAGGTTGTAGCTGACGCACTTGAGGGTCAGAAGCAGGTCCCGCACCGGCTCGAGCCTGGCCCGTGCCGTGGCGCCGAACCTCTCCCTGATGACGGAGAACGCGGTCCCGGCCAGGCTGCGCC
>JAPPIP010000068.1 GCA_028820595.1 Nitrososphaerota archaeon
CAAAAAATTTCACGTGAATGGTAAAAATCTAGGCACGAGGTTAACACTTACGCGCAAGCTAAAGGAGCGCGTCCAAAGCGAGCTTGTTGACACAAGATTCGGCATGTCTCAGTTTGAAGGATCATTTTATCTGCCGAACAGACGCCTAATCTGCCGGGTCGCGGTGAAATCAGACAGGGTCGAGCTGTTGTGTGATATCAAAAAAGATCAAGAGCTTCAAACTGATAATTTTTTCAAATATTGCAAAACATACAAGGACGGAACGAAGAATTACAAGGCTTGTGTTGACACGGTGGCCTACATTGACACTGCAGTATGGGCCATCCACACCATATACAATCTCAAAAGCAATGGTGGCAGAGGCACTGCCTCCAATTCGTGACCTAGCCAAGGACGACGGGCAGGTCACGGATTTGAGGCAGTGCCAGCTCAGACATGCCACCTGTCAGGCCCGTCAGGGTTGTCTGACCGGGCGGCCTTTTGCGCAAGATGCGTGGCGGCGGGGCGTCCTACTGTCGTCGGAAAAATAACCTCAGAACGAGAGTGGTAGCGTCCCGGCGACGCCTGCAAGCCTGTCATAATACAGCATGCCCGTTATGACTGCCAGCAGCACCCCTGTGTGCAGGCTGTGCAGTATAGTCGCATACCTGATCTGCGAGACTAGGACCATGGAGCAGAACGCCCCCACCACGACGAGCACTAGGTTCAGCTCTGCAAGCAGCCCGCCCGCGTCATGTCCAAAGTATGGGGCGTCCGGGGCCGCCGCGGCGCCCAGAGCGGTTCCCGCCAGGACGTCGAGCGCGGCGAACTGGTCAAAGCTCATCACCGGGATCATGATGATCATCATCACAACTATGACGGACCCCATGTACCCGGTCATCAGCGGCGTCGCGGTCTTGGCGGACATCTCTTTCTTCGTCTCGATGTGATGCGACGCGAACAGCGCCAGCCTATCCAGAACGGCGGGCGTCACGGAGCCGCTCCGCGCCGCCTGCGCCATCAGCGTCATGACGCAGTCGGCAAGCCACGAACCGGTGCGCACCTCCTGCAGCACCCTTGATATCTCGATGCCCAGGAGTATGCGTGACCTGACGCCCCGAAGGACCTCGTTGAACTGTGTGGTGTACGGAGCCATGGCTTCCGCGGATGCAAACGCCGCAAAAAAGCTCGGGTTCGAGCGCATCTTCTGGTTTATGTCGCGCACGAACGAGGGCACCGACCTCTCCAGGCTCGACATGCCGGCAAGGCGCCCGCGGGACATGCAGTGGTTTGCCGCACACCATACGACAAGCGGGACTGCCGTGATCTCCCACCACGACGACATGCCTAGTAGGAAGCAGGCGACGCCCGCGGCGCCCGCCGCCGCCACGGGCACCCTGCGGACGGGTATCTTGCCCGCCGGCACTGGGGATGCCGACGCCGCCCTTGCCACCAGAACCGTGGTGATGGCGGGCACCGCTAGGATGCCGAATCCGCACAAAAACAGGAGCGTGTACTGATCCATCATTATTCCCCCAACCACTACAAATATCGGGAACATTGCGAGCCCGAACGACCCGATGGTGGCAAGCATCTCGGCCATCGACGCGTACGCGTCCATGCGCTGCCTGGCGGCCGTGTGGTACTCCCGGAGCCTCTCGTGCAGGTATGCGGCCGTGCCGACGCCGCCAGTGGTCTGCGATACCGCATAGCCGCGCAAAAAGTCTCGGAACGCGGCCGACGGGTGCGCCGTACCGAGGCCGTGCAGCACGTCGGCAAACGACCTTGAGAACACCCGCATCTCGCGCCGTATTATCAGGGACTCGCGGTACATGGCGGGAAACATCGAGCCGCTACCGCTGCCCCCTAGCGCCTCAAAGGCCCCGTGCAACCCGCGGCCGGTCTTTTCCATGATGTCGCAGTATATAGCAAAAAAGAAGAGCTCAGAGTCCGCGCCGGCCGCCCTTTTTCGCGCGACATCCCGGAGCCCCATGCTTTTCATGAAAAGCAGGGCCGGGGGGGCCGCCAGGAACAGGAACGCGTACGGCATCCAGGTGGCGGCGTACAGCACAGCCGAGATGCAGACTGCGGGAATTACGCCGAGAAGCGTGGCGCCGACAGACTCCGCGGCCTTCTGGCGCGGGGAGGCCGCTATGCCGGCCGCGGGAATGTCCCGCGCGCAGCGCCCCTCCAGATACCGGTGCATCCTCCTGATGACGCCAAACCTCAGCATGGCGTGGCCCGCTTTACTCGTAATCATCTTTGCGCCTGCCCTCCTCCCCACTTCTGCCCCGCGCCGTTGCGGCCGCCCGGGGCGCCACCTCCCGCCCCGCCCTTGCCATCCCGTCGAGCGCGCCGCCGATCACGTACGATATGCGCGAACCGGCCCTTCTGTACGCGACATATCCTGCCGCCGCCGCCGTGCCCGCCAGTATGACATACAGTACGCGCGCATAGTCCGGCTCGTATACGGCGGTCATCTCGACGTCTCGGTGGGCCTCCATCACGAACGAGGACGGCCTGCCGGGCGCCCCCTCCCAGTATGCCAGGCGCTCCGGTACGAGGTACGGTATAACGTGGCCCGGCTCCGCCCGTACCTGGACGTCGGCCCCGTACGGGTATATGCCACCGCCCGAGCCGCCGTTGACGAACACCTGCACGCTCCTCTCGTATGTCGCGGTGACCGTAATGGAGTCGTCGCCGGGCACCACGCGTACCCCGTCGTAGGTGCCGTCGCCGTCCTCGTCAGTCAGGTATCCGCCGCCTCCGCCGTACGACACGTCGAGCAGGCCGTACCCAAAGTCGAGGGTGTCTGGAAACCCAAACTGCAGGTGCTCCGGGTGCCTCAATGTGGCCTCAAACGGCGTGACGAGTGCTGTGCCGTTGCGCAGCGAGAATTGTATCTCGAGCCCACTGCCGCCGTCTTCTGATACGGCGTCGACTTTGAGGCGAACTGCCATCTCGGAGTGTACGGGCACGGACACGGTGCCGGGCTTGAACCCGTCCATGTGGCCCTGCACCGTGATTGTGGCGTAGCCTGGAGTGGCGGGGGTGACCCGGAACACGCCGGGAGCGGTCTGCTCCACGGGCCAGGGTGAGTCGGCCACTTCATATGATACGTGCGGGAAGGAGTGGGCAGCGCTCGCCGCGCCACCATCACCATAGCTGTTTCCGCCCGCAGGCAGCAAAGCATCAGACGCAGCAGCCGGCGACGACGTCACGCGGATCTCAAACGGCTTGCCCGCGGCGACACGCGGCGGGGCGTCTGCAGTGAGGTTCATGAGATTGAGAAACGAGACTATCTCCTCCTGGATGCCGCCCCCCAGCGAATGCAGGATCCCGACCAGATGGGAGCCGGCGCCGGATACGGCGGCCGCCGTCCCATTGTGATATAGGAAGCCCGTGGCCGCGACGGCCGCAGCAGACAACATGTCTCCTCCCACCTGCTTTGCTGCCGGTGCCGGCGCATCCACCCTCTCCACCGGGATTCCAAACGGGTCGACCGTGTGGATGGCAACCGGAAAGTCCTCGCCGGAATGCACTATGGACGGCACGGCCATCTCTATCGAGACCGGGACGCCGCCCGGCGTGACGGTGCCGTATGCGGGGCCCGCGGCCCCGGGGCTGCCCTCCAGCGTGGCGACCACGCCGGTCTCCCCCGCGACCGTGCCGTATATGACGGCCGTGTTTGATGACGATGGGGATTCTCCGACCATCACGTTCTCGACGCGGCCGTCCCCAAAGGACACGGATACCGTCCTGTCCCGACCGAACTCGTCGTGCACGTCTAGTATGCGGCCCTTGCCGTCGGTGATGCTCGCCACGTACAGCGGCTGCGCGGCGCCGAGCGCGGCTGGAACCGGGACGAGCTGCAGGCGGTAGCCGGCCTCGTACGGGGCTGCCACTCGGAGCGTGCCGGTGGCCGTGTGTCCCCCAGAGGTCACGCCGATGTCGTATGTCCCCTCCCGGCCCGCTGCAATCGGAAAGTCGTAAGCGTTGGTGTACCTAGTCGGGTGGGCGACGTGGACGGGCTGGACGAGCACGTCCTTGTGCGGGGCCGCCACCGTCACGTGGTGGTAGTCCGTCCTTGCAGGGATCAGCCGCGTGTACTCGGACTCCGTGTCTATCCTAGTGCCGTTCTCGTCGTATGTGACAGTGTGCACGGTCTCAGTCTCCAAGTGGTAAAAACCGACCGTCCCGCGCGCGACATGGCCGGTCACGTCTGGATAGACCCAGAACCGTATGTGGTTTGTGGGGGGCTGTTCCGGCAGCTCCCGCGGAAGCTGCGGGATGCTCTGGTGCCCGCCATGTATGGCGACGCGGGCGTGCTCGTCCACTATGCGCTGCGCGTATTCCCGGAACATCTCAACCTTGCCGCCGCCGCACCCGACCGGTGCTACCGCCGCTGTCGTACTGTCGGCTCCGGTGGTATCCGTATCGCGCGCCGTGCCGTTTTCTGATGCCTGCAAGGTATCGCCACCACCACCACCACCGTTGTTATCCTTAGCATCTCCAAATACGACCGCGCCGACGCAGACCGGCACGGACGCGACACCGTACCCCGGTATGGTCGCGGTCAGGATGGCGTGCCCGGGCTCCAGTCCCGCGTACGCCACGCCCTGCGCCACGCCGTTGCGCACGACAACCGTGCCGGAGCCTGCGTCTTTGTTTGCGGGAACGCTTTCCGTCAGCCGGACCACGTCCACGTCCGTAGTGTGGATCTCGCCGCGTATCGCGCGCGGGGGGTGGAAGGGGCCGTCCCCCGCATAATCATCGTCATAATTTCCGCCCTTCTCCATCCATATCGTATAGTGTATGACTCCGCCCTGCAGGACCACGTCGGGGACGGCGGCGATGTGGACGGTGACCGCGTCCCGATCGTATGCGATGTGCTCGGTGTCGACCTCCAGCCCCGCGGCCGCGGCCGTCACGGAACCGGATCCGTTGACCTGCAGCCGGAGTGCCGCGTGGGTCCGTCCCTCCGCTATGAGGACAGTCTGGGGGGCTCCTATCATGCCCGATGCCACTATGCGCACGTCAGTATCCCGTACTGCCTGTACCGGGTACCCGTTGCCGTCAAGCACCACCACGACTGCTGTGATATCGGGTGCCGATGTTACATTGCCCGGCATCACCAGGTCCAGGCTCCTCGGGCCGGCCGACGGGGAGAACACGGTGCCTCCTGACAGCCCCACGTCGCCCGCGTGGGTGGCGTGCACCTCCGCGGGGCCGCTCCGGACCGCCTTAATCTCAAAGACGCCGTGGTTCATGCCGGGCGGTATGACGGCGGTGGCCGGTATGCTGACGGATACGGAGCCCGTCGCCAGGTGCACGGTACGGTCGGATATAGCGCCAAAGGGTGCGGGCCTGTCGGTTACGGCAACCCCGTGGTACGTCTGGCCCGCGATCATCTTGTCCGGTATGTGTAGGTAGAGTATGGCCTCTGCTTGGGACGCGCCAAGCGGCGCGGCGTGCCCGCCTCCCGCAATCATATCCATAACGGTAAGAAAGGAGACCGCGGCGGCGCATATCGCCATCAAAAAGTACGCTGCCTGCCGCGATCTCACGCAGTGTGAATTCAGAATTTGATAAAAGGCGGTACGCGCGCCGGCATCGGCATTCGCGCGCCGGTCTTGAAAATCAACACCTTTCACGGTAGTGAAAGCCAATACCGACTGCGGGAATAGATTCAGAAGTCCAACACGGACTTACGGCGGGGCGTCTTTCCCTTGGTCGACCGGCGGCGCCCGGTCGTCTTTGTGTGTGAAACGCCCAGTCCCCACAGGTCCCTGCCATTTGGCTTGTCAAGTACGCTGTCCCCGCTCACTACGTGGTAGTTGCTCCCGTGCTTCTTCTGCATCTTCTTCTGTAGGGGGGACGGTTTGGCGTTCCCAGTCTTTACCTCTATGTACTTCTTCTCCCTCCTGCCCGTCAGCGGGTTGTACTTGGTGGCTATGTAGTCCTGTCCCTTGGGGGCCCTTTTCATGTCCCGGCCTGCCGACCCCATCCAAAACTCGGTGCGTCTTTCTCCCATCCTGCCCCGCTCCCGGTTCTCCCTGAGCGTCTGCCGCCTGTTCTTCTTCCTCGGCTTCTTTGAGCCGAACAGGGCGTCAAACAGACCCATGATCAATACTCAAAAGGACAGCGGTTAAGTCTTGCCCCATCCTTCCGGATAGTGAAAGGAAATGCCGCGTTTGGTTTAATACGTATCAGGTTTGTGCAAAGTCATGGACAGCGCACATGAGACCGTCAAACAAGAATTGATCGATAAAATCCTGTCAGTTATGCATACCACGAACGGGGAGAAGGAGGTGATAGAAGAACACGCGCAGAAAGAAGCGCTCGGTGATTTTATCAGACGTGTGAACCAAGCTCTTTTAGCACAACAATAAGGCCACATACATCAGATGTCG
>JAPPIP010000026.1 GCA_028820595.1 Nitrososphaerota archaeon
TGTGGGGGGAGAGGACGCAGGACGCGCGCCACAAGCAGCGGCCCGACGCTCTCGCGGCAGCGGCCCGTGCCGCATCCTGCCGCGGCTGGTTTATACCCCTACATTTTGCAAGATAAGAAATAATGTTGCAATATGTAGGGGTAACAATAATCCCCACTCGCCAATCCCAGGAGTCCTTTTTGAAGAAGGCGCGCCGCTTGCGGCGATGCCGATCTCGTTTCCCACCTGATGGAGGTTAGCGCCTGAGCTCCTCTATGATCCATGCTTGACGAGTCGCCTAAACTCATCCGAGTCGCCAGCAATCATAATGACGGGGGTCTCTGCCAGCTCCCTGACCAGCGGGGTGCCCAGCCCCGCCTTTTCCAGAAACTCGTTTTCCGTCCACAGCACGAGGCTGGCCTGCCTGCCCGTCTCCCTCTCTGCCCGCATTACAGACTTGGTTCTGTCAAGTTAGCGAGTCCTCGCTCCACCTGACTTGGACATATCGACTATCCGGATTTTTGGTGCCGGCATCGCTGGCTCAAAAATGCCAGACTGCGCTTCACCTATGTCCCCTCCACTACCCCTAAACCCAGGGGGCAGCTTGCGCGATATGTTCATGGCCGCTATTACATCGCGGTCCATGAACAACCCGCAATTATTGCACAACATCTTTCGTCTGTGTAGCGCGTCCTCTTGGAGATTCTTTCCGCATTTCGGACACTGCTTGCTTGTGCGTTTTGGATTGACGAAGGCGACGGGAAGCCCGGCCCAGGCCGCCTTGTACTCTATCTGGCGCTGCAACTCGTAGAACTGCCACCCGTTCATCCGGCGCCTGTACTTTTTGCCCTGGCCGCTTCCCCTCTTGTAGAGCCGGCGTATTCCCTTCAGGTCTTCCATTATGATCGCGGCCCTTTGGCACACGGCGTTGTCGACTATGTCCCTTGAGATCTTGTGGATGTATTGTTTCGTGCGGTTGGACAGCCTGCGCTGCCTCTCCTTCCAGAACTCTTCCTTTTTCCGCCTGTCGCTCCTCCTGAAGCCGGCCCTCGCGTGTATGGTGTTCTCCCTCATCGATAACAGTTTGTTGGTCTTGTAGAATGTAACGCCTTTTGCGTTCCCGCATGTGACGTTCCGCAGGTTCCTGTCGATGCCCACCGTATTGGCGCATTCAACCATTTCGGCTTCCTTGGAAACGCAGATGCTGATACTGCTTTCGGTCAGCGAGAACGAGCGCACCTTCGGGGCGGGATCGGACAGCATTTTCTGCGTGTGGTCGTTCAAGAGTATGCTTATCGGGTTCCCTTTCCTGTACGGTATCGTCAGCAGGCAACCGTTGTGTTTTACGCCGTAACAGTTCGTGATGAAGGGTTTTCTTACAACCGGGTCCCGCACCCGTCTCCCGCGTCTCAAGGACTGTTTCCTGTTTGACAGTATCCCGGCGGCCCTTGATATGGCGCACAGCTTGTACGAGGATAAAATGTCACAGTCATGCAGCTCGTGGTAACAGAGGCTGGACAGTCTTTTCATGTTGTGCGTGTCTTCCCTCATGCCTATCCTGATGCAACGGTTCACCATTTTTGTAAACACGCGCATCATCTTCCTCAGGTCTGAGTTTGGCGCGGTTTGCTGCGTGACCGACTTGTATGGATTCAATGACTGGCATCTGATCAGTGTGCGTATTTGTGTGTTTCGTGAGGACTCGTCAACTTGACAGAACCCAACATTGTATACTTTTAATATACATATGTATGTAAAAATTTTACAATACCATTCTGTTGCGAATTCGTGAGCTCCTCCCACTCCAGCTGTCCTGCGCTAGGCGTACCGTACCACCTCCGCACCCATCCTGTAGTTTGATCAGGTTCTGCTGCGAATTCGTGAGATAAAGAGATGACAAGACATGAAAGTGGGTTAAACAACCTGCAAGATTTAAGTAAGCACTAAACAATGTAGGAGTATGAAGAATATGGAACCAGTAGTGAGGAATCACGTAATAGATAGCAACGAGGAAGAAGTGACATGGTAGCTGAGTGTGCCACGCGTGAGAAGAGCGATGTGCACCTAACGCAGAATATCAAAACAGCAGTCAAGTCAAAAAGAGATTATCCAATTGTCTTACAGCAGGACGAAGACGGACGCTTTGTAGCCACCTGTCCTACGTTGCCCGGCGTGGTTACGGACGGAGCAGACGAGCGCGAAGCTGCAAAGAACGCACGGTATGCAGTTTCTGATATGCTGGATTCACTGGGCGAACCAAGCAAGGAATTCACCATATCCATGTCATCCACGCCTTCCTGAGATGTCGAAGCTTCCCGTAGTTACCAATCGTGGCATGATTAAGTATCTGCAACGTAAGGGATTCGTTGGGTAACAGGGACGGCATCATGTCGTGTTTCGCAAGGATACCAAGCGGACAGAAGTTCCAAGACACGGGAATAAGGAGCTGGGAAGGGGTTTGTTGGGGGAAATTTTGAAACAGGCCGGGATCTCGATTGAAGAGTTTAAGAAAGATTTTTGAGTTGGGCAGGTACAGCTCACGAATTGGCAACGGAGCCTTTGATCGGTGCTGGTGCCAATTCGTGACCTCTTTAGGGTTCACGCCCGTCACGGGTGTTCAAAGGCATGAAGGTTCGCCATAACCACGTCCGCCACCCGGCTATTCTTCAGACAGCCTGGCGCGCCTGGCTTCGAGAATTTGGATCATCCGGGCGGCATCATTGGAATAATTGCTCCCATAGTTGATCAGCGCCTGCAGTTCTTCTATCCGGGCATTGATTGATTCTACGTCCCAAAGATGATCAATGTACAGCAGGTCTTTGATCACGTGCAATCCTCCCGTGTACTGATGCGCTGATGGCTTGCCAGCGTGCAAGGGCCTTTGCAAAGTCGGCGCCACCGGCCGGCTCGGCGGCCGCGCGGTTCCACCCGCTCACCTCGTCAATGTCTGGCATCGCCGGCTCGTCCTCCGGCAGCAGCCCGTGCAGGGTTCCTAGGTCCCTGACAAACGGGAACATGGTGCCGTGATGCACCAGCAAGGCCTTTGTGGCGGCATCTGCCGCTAGGTACAGCATGTGGCAGCGAAACGCGTCGTCAAGCGCGTCGTACCTGCCACCTCGCCTGCAGGCCTGGGCCTCATACCGGCGGGCTACTGCCAGCCAGCCGGGCGCGCACCTGCCGACCGTCTCCGGCGTGTAACGTATGGACTTCTCCTTGACCTGCGCCAACCACAATTTCTCGACGTCGGAGTCGGCGGCATAGGCCAGCACCCCCTGGCGGACCGCCCAG
This sequence comes from Nitrososphaerota archaeon, assembly GCA_028820595.1. Lineage (GTDB taxonomy): Archaea > Thermoproteota > Nitrososphaeria > Nitrososphaerales > Nitrosopumilaceae > Nitrosopumilus. Next base: position 3,268 of record JAPPIP010000026.1, read on the forward strand.
TATTCCATCTTTCCATAGAGGTTCATTGTCTTTTTCAGGTAGGACATGGTAGTCGGCAGCAGCGTGTACTTTTGTCCGCACCGCCGGAGCGGCAGAGACAGCTTTGAGTGTATGTCCAAGTCAGTGCCAGCGGACACGTACAGGACGTCCAGGTCGCTCCCTGGCGAGGCATCGCCGCGGGCCTGCGAGCCGAACACCAGCAGCATCTTCACGTCCGTATGAAGCCGCGCCGCGGCAAGCAGCGGTTCCATGGCCGGGTGCATCATGATCATCTGCCGGCTCCCGTCGCGCGTGTCTGGCATGCCATACAGTGTGCGGCGCAGAAATTTAAACTGCGCCGCCGCAGGTGCTGGTGCCAATTCGTAACCTCCTCAGGATTCACGCCCGTCACGGGTGTTCAAAGGCATGAAGGTTCGCCATAACCACGTCCGCAAGCATGACGTCATCAAGAACAAGACTCCCGCCGAGGCCGCAGGCATAAGCACCGAGGGCCGGAACAAATGGAGAACGATCATCCGGGACAGCAGCCTACACCTGATCGCAACCGATCAGCGTGTCTGATTTTTTTTGAAGGGGGTCATGAATTGGCACCAGCACCCTTTGATCAGAACATTAATAGCGCGGTACGATATAGACACGGCATCGTTTGCAGCTTTCGGGCGACGGACGTAGCTTCCGATCTGACGTCACAGTCGGAAGCGCTTTTATCTTGAACATATTGATAGTTTGCGCCGCGGTCGTCTAGCCAGGTCTAGGACGCCGGTTTGAGAAATCGATCATGTGATGTGACGCGGGTTCAAATCCGTCCGCGGCGCTTTCAGACCCCCTGATCAGCTGCGATCAGGCACAGACCGGAGTTCTGCATCAGCGTTTCCACTTGTTTAAGCCCTCCGTGCCATGCCGGCAGTGTATCGCACGCAGGACACGAGCATATTCGATGATCAGAACGCCGCCCATCATGCGGGCTACAACAAGGTCAAGCCCCTTGACGACCTCATATCGGACATCATGATGCGTAAGATGGAGCGGACGCAGCAGGCAGGCAACAAGTCACGAATTCGCAACGGAACCTACAATACGTCACCAAGCGCGGCTGGCCGAAGAACAGGCGGCAGTGTCACGGCAGGCAGGATCAGCGCGCGCCGCAACTGACGTGCCGGCGGCTCGGCCGGTGCCGGGCTGCTGCCAAGACCTGTCGAGCCTCAGAGTGCCGAGTCGACCATCAGCGCTATGAACAGCACCGCCAGGTACGGGCTTGAGAACTTGAAGAGCGTCCAGGACGCGCGCTCCATGGGTTTTGCAATCACCCATACCGACAGCGCGATCATCAAAACCCCGGAGGCCACCGCCGTCCACAGGTACGCGGGCCCCACCATGGCGGTGCCGTCCTCCATCGCAAGGAAGAACGGCACGATGGAGAACGCCACCATCGCGACGGTGGACGCGGCAATCGCCCTTGCAGACGTCCCCTCGGACTGCACCGCCGTCAGCATCGGGACGTCCACCCTGTTGTAGTCCTCCTTGAAGTGCAGGGTCAGCGCCCAGATGTGCATGGGTATCCATATGAACACGAGGCCCGCCATCGCGAGGCCCATGGTCCACAGGTCCGACGTCGTGACCGCCACCCAGCCTATCATGGGCGGGGCGCCCCCGCACAGCCCGCCGAGTATTATGTTGGTGCGGGACGTGCGCTTTAGCGCGTAAGAGTACACCAGCACGTTGTTGAGCAGGCCGAACGCGATGAACCCGGCCGCCCACATCCCCTGCTCCACGGTGGTGGTGAGCGCGATCGCGCATGCCAGCACCAGGGACGCGGCCGCCAGAACAAGGCCAAAGTTCCTGGCCTTTGTGGCCGGGTGTATCCTCTTTGAGGGGAGCGGCCTGTTCTTTGTGCGCTCCATTATGGCGTCGATGTCCCTGTCGTGGTAGTTGGTAAGCGTGTTCGCGGCAGCCGATCCCGCCGCAACCGAGAACAGCACGAGCGCCCAGGTGGCCGGCGACACTTCCACCCCGTAGATGTTCGACGCCGTCAGCGTGGCCCCGAACGCGGTGAACACCAGCAAATACCATATCTTGGGCTTTGTAAGCTCATAGTATACGGCCACCCTGGACTGGGACTTTTCGTGCTGCTGCATTGCTCCTCAGTCATCCCCGGAGCCGCTTCTCATATATGGCATTGCCTTTGCGCGCGACTTCATCTCCACAAAGGACTCGGAGGACAGCACCCCGTCGATGCGGCCTATCCTTTCGGACACGACCTTGTGCATCTGGTCAAGCGACTCGGAGTACATCGTTACAAGCATGTCGAACCTGCCGGTCACCTCCGATACCGCGGCGACGCCGTCTATCCTGAACAGCTCGTCTATTATGTGGTCGCGGCGGTTGGTGTCCATCTTGATCCCGGTCACCGCCTTGACGCCGTACCCGAGGGCCCCGCCGTTGACCTTGATGGTATACCCCTCGATCAGGCGGTTTTTGACCAGCCGCTTTATCCTGGAATACACCACCGACGGGTTTGCGCCTATCTTCTCGGAGAGGCGCGGCACGGACACCGACGAGTCCGCCGAAAGCTCCCTGAGGATGGAGACGTCCAGCTCGTCGACCCCCGCGGCAGGCATGAGTCCGTGTGCTCCGTGGTTCTTATAAAGTTAAGACGGAGCGGTTTTTTCTCTCTGGGCGCACGCGGGGGCGGCGGCGGATACCTTGACGGGATGATCCGTCCTTGACGCGCGCAAGCATCAACGGGAGGGCCGGGATGCGCATGAACCTTGGATCGTGCCAATGTCCGCAAACGCGCATGCGTGCCGCGCGGTCGGGCGCCCCGCGTCATCCGCCTGCGTGTCCGTCCCTCCCTCCCTCCCGGCCCGGCCGGGTTCACATCAGAAGCAAAAAGACCGCGGCCGGAATTACCACGTATTCGGATCGTACCTCCAAGTCATACCTTGAGACGACCAGCCCGCTTTTGGTACCAGGGCTGCTGCCAAGAAAGCTCGCCAGCCCGGAC
>JAPPIP010000067.1 GCA_028820595.1 Nitrososphaerota archaeon
TCCGGAGAAGATCCGTTTTGCCGCCCTATCTAGGACTCGTTAACTTGACAGAACCCTTGTTATCATGATTTAAATAAGGACTTTCGAGAGGCCACAACATAACATGAAGCCAATAACGCTGGTACTTTTTGCAATAGCGGCAATATCAGTTGTCGGCTCGACCGGCCTTGCATATGCTGCTGAGGACGACGCATCATCGACGGGCTCCGACTCTATGAAGATCCTCGGAGCCGGGCTGGCCTTTGGTCTTGCGGCCTTTGGTGCAGGAATCGGCCTCGGCCAGGTAGGAGCGGCGGGACTTGCTGTAATCAGTGAGAACCCGGCACTACAGTCAAAGGTGTTCATCTTTATAGGCATGGTAGAGTCGATCGCCATATACGGCATCGTCATGATGTTCATCATCCTGGGACAGTAAGGCTCGCGGTACTTTCTTCCTATCCACAAATTTTTCTCTCTAGTGTTGTGCGGCCAGCCGCGCGGCCGGCCCCATGCGGCGCGCCCGCCAGACTGCTAGTTGTACCTGAGCCTGTCCACGTCGAGGGTCCTCGAGCAGTACCTGCACCTGAGCACCCGCCCCTCCCTGTCTATCACGTCCATTACGGACTCTATCTTTTCTGCGCTGTTGGTGACGCAGTCGGGGTTGCCGCACCTGAATATGCGGTCGATCTCGTTTGGCAGCGAGACGCGGCGCTTCTCGACGAGCCTGTATTCCTTTATCATGTTGATGGTGGCCTTGGGGGCTATGACCGCCAGCTTGTTGGTGTCGTCGTCCTTGAGGAACCTGCCCTCCACCTTTATGATGTCCTTTTTCTTGAACTTGCCGCTCGGTACGTTGAGGGCTATGGTAATCAGGCTGCCGTCGCTGCCGTCTATCTGCAGGGCGTCAAGCACCTTGAGGCCCATCCCCTCGTCTATATGGTCTATCACGGTGCCCTCCCTTATCCGCCTTACAAGCAGCTCGGACTGCTCCATCAAAATATTTTATACTCACCTCTATATAATGCTGAAAGTGGACAAACACGACTCGGAAAACGGGTTCTACCGGCGCGACGTCATATCGGTAAAGGACCTCGACCGCGCGCAGTTTGAGGCCCTGTTTGCAGCCACGGAGCGCGTCATGAACATGACGCCCGAGCAGCGCAGGACGCTCTGCGCCGGCTCCACCCTGGGGTACCTCTTTTACGAGCCGAGCACGAGGACGAGGCTGAGCTTTGACGCGGCGATGGCATCCGTGGGCGGCAGCTCGCTTGGCATATCGGACGTCTCCTCGTCATCCACGCACAAGGGCGAGAGCCTTGCAGACACGGTGCGCATGATGTCGATCTATTCTGACGTGCTGGTGCTGCGGCACAAGCTGGACGGCTCCAGCAGGTTTGCATCCGAGGTGTCCTCAAAGCCCGTCATCAACGCGGGAAGCGGCACAGAGGAGCACCCGACCCAGGCAATCCAGGACCTCTTCACCATCAGGCAGGAGAAGAGGAAGATAGACGGGCTGAAGATAGGGATAATCGGGGACCTAAAGTACGGCCGCACCGTATACTCGCTGCTGTACGGCCTCGGTAACTATGACGTGGACGTGCGGCTGATCTCGCCAGAGCCCCTCAAGATCAGGTCGGACTCCACCTACGAGATCAGAAAGAGGCTCGAGTTTGTGGAATCCTCGGACATATCGGACCATATAGAGGAGCTTGACGTGCTGTATGTCACCAGGATACAAAAGGAGAGGTTCCCGGACGCCGAGGAGTACCTCAAGGTAAAGGGGAGCTACGTGGTGGGGCTTGACATGCTGCGCCAGATGAAGAGGGACGCGATAATAATGCACCCGCTGCCGCGCGTCGACGAGATATCGCCGGACGTGGACGCGACTGACAATGCAAAATACTTTAGGCAGGCCGAGTACGGAATGCACACGCGCGCGGCGCTACTGGCCGTCATGCTGAACGAGAAGGGCGTCTGAGCGGCGCCGTGCCGGCCGTCGTACGATCTGCGCTTGTACCCGCCCCCTGCTCCCGCCCCCGTCGCCGCTGCAGTCGTCAGGGCCGCGTACCGTCTCCCGCTTCCCACGCAATGACCCTCGGCATCGCCCCGGCTGCTTGATATATACGCCTGAACCAGCGCCGTATCCTTGGCGTGCCAACAGAAAAGGTTATCCCGATATTCCCGCTTGATCTGGTGCTCTTCCCCCGGCAGGAGCTTCCGCTGCGCGTCTTTGAGCCGCGGTACAAGCAGCTTGTGGATGACTGCATGCTGGGGGACGGGCAGTTCGGGGCGTGTCTGGTAAGGGACGGCGGATCCGTGCTTGGATGGAGCATGCCGCACTCGGTCGGTACCATCGCCAAGATCATAAGATGCAAGGACGTCGGGCTTGACGGGCTGCAGCTGCAGATAGAGACCGTCGGACGTAACCCGTTTCGCATAAACGAGATTATAGAACCGTCCATACCACAGCCCCGGGACTATGACCCGCTGTCTGCAGAAGGGCACGAGATCGTATCCGAGATGAACGACAAGATGGGCTCGGGCGGCAAGATGTACATCCGCGCCAAGGTTACGATGCTGCCTGAGATCGACGGCAGCATCCCGCTTGACTCGTGGGAGAATCTGGTCTTTTTGTGGAAGAAGAACATAAAACACCAGGCGACGTCTGACGACATCACGCCCGGCGCGCTTGACGAGATGCTGAGGCGCTTTTACCTCGCCACGGACACCCCCACCGCGGAGTACGTGTACAGCCTGTGCGCGCTCGCGTCCACGGGCCCTGTCGATCTCCAGGACCTGCTGGAGGCCGAATCGGCCGGCGACCTTCTGGGAAGGGCCGAGCGCCTGATGAGGCGCGGCTTGACCGCCTAGGCTCCAATAGCGGTGGTCCGGCCTGCCCGCAGGGGCCCGCGCGGCCGGCGTGTGTGGCAAACCGCGCGCTGGAAAACTAACTAGTTATACCTCAGAATACAGCACAAGGGCGAGAAGGTTTGGTTTGTGGGCATGGCGGCGTTTTGCGCGTACGGCACGGTTCGGGCCGCGCCGCGGCAGTCCCCGCAGCCGGCAGCCCCCGCATGATTGCGCGCGGCCGCATCGGGCGCGACAGGCATGGCAAGGGCGCCATGCAGCTCCCGGGAACCGGCCGGATGCCGCCGACGCCTGCAGTGGTAGTGATGGCGGTCGCGGTAGCCGCACTGTTCGCGGTAGCCGCACCGCACCCCCTTCCGGATGTGCCGCTCCCGCCACATGATGGCGCGCCGACCGCCCCCGGGTCGGTGCTGGGAGGCATTATGCTGCCCCCGGCATACGGGCACGGACTGGGGCTTGACCGCATATCGTCAGTCGTGGCCGGGGACCAAAAGATCGTGATACACGTCGAGATGCCACAGGAGCTTGCGGACAATTCGGCCACGGAGCGAATCACCATCACTGCCGCGGACGCCACGACACGCCAGCCTGCCGGGGACATCATATACCGGCTTGGCGCATCGCACGGCGGCCAGACGGTATTCCGGGACTACTTTCTTGCGCCTGACGGCGTGCTTGCGCTTGACGTGGAGGCCGCCCGCGGCGACAACCCGGTCATAGTCGGGGAGCGGGGCGGCGGCGGGCTTCTTCCTGACGCATGGCGCCCCGCCGGCGACAACCCGGTCAGGATAGACGGATCTGCCTTTGGCCACGGCGGGCTCTACACCTTTGATGTCGCAGTGCATGCCATAGGAGGGGACGTGATTACAGAGCCCGACACGTATTATGCCGATCTGAGCATCATCGAGTCCGCAGCCCATGCTGGAACCGGCTCTGACGGAAGTCCGGTCGCATTCGGCACAAAATCCTACTTTGATCAGATCGAAAGCCTCGAGTACAACGCCGAGTCGGGCCTCATAACCATCGTAATGCCGTTTGACTGGAGCGAGACTCGGATGTCGCACATACCGGTGGTTCACGTGGAGACGCACTTCCCAAAGGACTTTCTAGAGTTCCACTCGCCGGGCTACGAGGGATACGCCAACGGCGTAAAGCTCTTCAGGGCGTCGGTCATCACGGATGACTACACGCTGGAGGACGAGAGGATAGTGCATTTCGTCCTCCTTCAGGATCACACAAGATTCATCAAGAACGAGATGAAGAAGACCGGCGAGCCGTTCCCGGACCGCATCACGTTCACGCTAGCCATGGCCGAGGAACTGGAGTTCCCGCTGGTTGCATACACGATAAGCGAGGAGTTTCTAGTCAACCTGTCGTGGGATCCGCCTGAGATACTTCCCGGAGAGGAGACCACGTTCGTGTTTACCATACGCGACGGGCAGACCGGCGAGCCGCTCCGGAACTCGGATTACACGTTTGTAATAGAGCAGGGCGGGGACGAGATACATCGCACGTCGGGCCAGGCGCGAATCGGGGGACAGTTTGTAAAGTTCACCTTTGCCGAGGATCAGACGGGGCCCACCACGATAAAGTTCGAGGATATACGCGGTACCGGGCAGGAGACCGAGTTTGGCATTCTGGTGGTGCCCGAGTTTGAGACAGTCGCGGCAGCGATGCTCGCCGCGGCCGGCGCCACTGCCGTCGCAATGTATGCCGCGTCAAGGCACAACGGGCGCGCAAGACGCGTAGAACCGTCGCTGCTGCCTGCCGCGTAACCGGCGCCTCCCGTATTGCCGCCGGCCCCTTCAGAACGCGACTATCTTCACCGTGTCCATGTACCTGTTCGTGGTGTACTTGGCCGTCATCTCGGTGATCAGCTTTGCGTTACCCCTCAGCACGAAGAGCTCCATGCACTTTTTGCCGTCTATCTTGCTGTGCATGCGGGTCCTTATCATGTCCTCATAGTCCTTGCTGAGGTCCGACGCGACATTGTCAAAGTCGTCATCGTGCAGCACGAGCAGTATCGAGTTTATGTCGCCGCTCATCTCGGCCTTTTGCTTCTCCTCGGAGATGAATGACCTGATCCCCGCCCTGATTATCTCCGAGCGTCCAGAAAAGCCCAGCGCTTTTCTGTACGCGTCAATCTCAGAGAGGATCTGATCGTTCAGGGAGATCGAGATGATCGACATATGTCACATTATTAACATTAATCTTATAAGTTTTTACTATTTATTATTAAGTTAAAAACTTATTAATAACTACTTAGGCCCGTTAAATATGGTGTCCAAGGCGGCCTACGCCGGTATTGCGATCGCAGTGATAATCCCGCTTGCCATATTTGCCGTATACAGCACCACTATAGAGCCGGAACCGGCAGACGTGCAAGACGTGGCTCCGGTAGAGGAGCCAAAGATACTCGTATTATCATCGTTTTACCCAATTGAGCAGTTTGTGATTAATGTTGGCGGGGACAGGATCGAGTCGGAACTGGTCCTGCCGCCAGGCGCCGAGCCGCATGACTGGGAGCCCACCGTCAGGGATGTTCAGGACATGAGGAGCGCAGACGTTGTTGTGATTAATGGAGGCGGGTTTGAGACGTGGGTGGAGAGCCTGCACGACGTCGGATTCGAGGGCGTCTTGGTTGATACCAGTAAAGGAATAGAGTTGATGGAGGCAGTGGAAGGCGCGCATGCCCACGGGGATGAAGAGGATGACGACCACGGTGAGGCCAAGGACGACCACGACGACGACGATGACGACCACGGCATGGAGGCCAAGGACGACGACGATGACGACCACGGCATGGAGGCCAAGGACGACGACGATGACGACCACGGCATGGAGGCCAAGGACGACGACGATGACGACC
>JAPPIP010000058.1 GCA_028820595.1 Nitrososphaerota archaeon
TTGATCACGTCACGTCGGCATGGCGGCGCAACCGGCCAATGCACAAACCAGGTGCACACGCGGCCCGGCGTGTGTGTGGTTCAGTTCCATCTACTGGCATCTCAGATTTGAAATTTCAGACACTATAGCACACCAACCGATGCTTTTTTATATGCTTCTGGTGACCTTTGTTTAGAATGGGAACAACAGGTACCATCGTGCACGCCTTCGTACTGGTAGCAGCAGTTGCGGCTGGCTCCATACTTGCAATTGACTTTTACGTAAGCGACGAACTCGGTACAGAGTCTGCCACTGCCCAGGAAGCGATGGCGCAGCTTGGGTCACCATTTGCCCGTGGAGGCTACACGAGTTTTGATGTACATACTGATGCTGTGGCATCCTTCCCACCGTTCCCCCCGTACCCAGACGGCCTCCCATGGCCCCCTGGCTATCAGGATTCCTATAACAATCCGAGCTTCACCATGGAGAATGGAAACGCCGTCTTTGGCGTGGTCATACCACACCTTGGGACTTGGATTTACAACTCAATATCGCCGAACTTTGCCGAGCCGTCTCTGACGTTCCGCTATGTCACGCTTATTCTGAATGTGGGCTATGATGCCACGGCGCCTTACAGCGAAAATGCAAAGGGTGTCTATTCGCACATAGATAACCGCGACTCATCCGAGTATACGGATAGTACTAACATGAACATTGCATCAATACAAGCGATGTACCGTCTTGCAATGGCGTTCGACAGCAGTGAGAAGACTCGGTGGGATAAAATGCTGACTGACAGCGAACTTTCGGTAAGCGACTACAACTATTTTGGTAATCTTGGTGCTAATCAGCTGGACTGTAGCGATCCGACTCAGGATCGGCATCTGTCGGGGCTTTCCAGCGATAGGGCGGCCGTCGCCATCGGCAACATTGCCGCCCAGTGCGTCATAGAAGGGCGCGCAAATGATGGCTTTAACCAGGTCTTTAATGGAAATACTGCCAATCAGTTCAGGGACAATACCGGTTACACGTCCGTCAACACTGTCGATAACTTGGTGGATCTGTCACGGTGGCAGCCATTAGAAATAACCGCCAGCGACGGCGTGACGTTCGTTCAACAGTACATCACCCCACAGTGGGCCAACACAGAGCCGTACACTGCTGGGCTAGACCCGCGCGACTACCGCACGCCTAATCCCGTAAATAGCGACTATTACGCAAACCAGGTGGGCTACAAAGCGCAGGCAGATGAGGTGCTGGTTGCCGTTGCGGCCTTGACCCAAGAACAAAAGATGCTGGCCGAATACTTTGACAACAAGGCCCGCGAGACGCTGTTCTTCCCCGCAGTGGAGGCATTGCCAAAAGCCTCTCTGCTAGCAGAAGGTAGTCATGTCGCGACCGGAGCGTGCCCGCCTAGAATTGTTGACGGACAGGCTGTGCCCTATGAGGAGTGTCTGAACACCCGGGACTTTTGGCAGCTGGACTTTATGCTGCACATCGCACAGTTTGACGCAGGCATTGTAACGTGGCAGGAAAAGACCCGTCATGATGCCGTGCGACCCATAACGGCAATACAGTATCTCTACGACGGTGAGACGGTCAACCATTACAATGGAGATGTTCAGGGAGAAAATTGGCAGCCCTACTTGGTCACAAGCGACCACCCAGAGTATCCCTCAGCCACGACTTGCTTCTGCGCAGCCCAGGCTGCGGCATGGAAGCTGTACCACGGCGGCAGCGATACCATTCCAGACGTCAACGGAGATGGGGTATTGGGTAATGACTTGGCCGGTGTGCTGCGCCCACAAAGTTCGGTACACGAGCCCAACAACCCGCTCGGCCCCGTACCTGTCGCATTTGCAACGTGGAGCGACTACACGGCTGAATGCGCCGAGAGCCGCATATATGGCGGCGTGCACTTTAGGGATGCCGTAGACGCATCACTTGCCGTCTGTGACGATGTAGGTGTAGCTGCATACCACTACTTCGATACCCTGCTGGCTGGAACCGCTGACCTCAAGAGGCCTGCCGTGGCACTGTCGCCAGATCCACTGCGTGATCCATCCAACTTCCCTGCCAGGTCATTGGTTTGCAGATAGCCGTCTTTGTTCCCTAGGACCTCTGGTCGGGTATTGCTTTCAATTTGTGCGCTCCGGCCCGTCTGTCCTTAATCCGCTTCCATTCTCCTGCTAAATGCGTCCGTTCTTAAAGTCCATACTGGTGCCTCCAGGTACTCTACAAGGGACGTCTATTGCCCTGCCCAGGCCGTCCTAGTCACAGCCGTAGAGACTACACCGCCTGAAGTAGCGCATGACAGCGCGATCCCCGGCATGCATCGGCACGTCATTGCGTGATAGCCGCGGACGATAATGCAGAAGCGAAAGCGTGGCCCAAGGAGCGTGTGTAAGAGCGAGGTACACAGAACCCTGGCCGTCTGACATGGAAAAGTGGAGCCCCGTTGTGTGACTTGCATGCTCCAACAAACAGCTCCGAATGGTTCTGCCACGGGACAGCCTTCACGAGACAGACTCGGTTCGCCCCGGTTCCAACCAGTCATTCAAGTAGGCGCACAGGAGGGAGCTTACGATTGGAAACGGTATGACAGTCAGGTTCTCCTGATAACACCGGAGCGTACCAACCGGATTTTTCCGATCTTGTCCCCGTCTCACGCCTAGGTTAGGCGATGTGTAGTTCGTATCTAATGCTAGGGGGTCAGTCTGTACATGCGCCCGCGCAATGGCTAGTCATTGCCCCACCTCGCCCCTGCCGCCGGCTACGCAGCTAAGTTATGACCCGCTTAGGATCTCTGAGCTTCGTGTTTGCAGATAGGTTTCGATTTTCTGCAAGCAGTTGGCACCTTACAGTAACCGATAAATGCACCGCGCATGGGCAGGCCAACAGTTGGATCTAGACGCCATCACCCAGAACTCCATAATCTACGTCCTGATTGCGTGGGTTGTCATCGTGGTTGCCGCAAAGGCGATCCGGCTTGACCGGCACGGGTTCTCGATAACCCCGTACAGCCTCACATACAAGAACGCGGGAGTCAACTCGGTGCTCGTGCGGATGCTTGGCCGCACCCGGCGTGGCATACGGGTCTTTGCAGACGTGAGCGTGGTGGCCGGGTTCCTGATGATGGGCTTTGCGTTCTGGTTCCTGCTGAACAACGTGTCGAACTTTTTCGTGGCGCAGGACGAGTTCGCGGAGCTGACGGTCCTCATACCCGGCGTCACGCTGACGTCGGCCACGTCCATAATGTACTTTCTCCTGTCCATCCCGATAGTCCTGGTGATACACGAGGGGGCGCACGGCATAGTGGCCGCCCTTGAGAGGATAAAGATCAAGACGGGCGGGTTTGCCGTATTCATCGCGCTCTTTGCGGGGTTCGTGGAGCCCGACGAGGACGAGTTCAAAAAGGCAAGGCGCGTCTCCAAGCTGCGCGTCATCGGGGCGGGGGCCACGTCAAACGTCATATTCGCGCTCGCGCTCGGCGCCATACTCCTTACAAACCCGCTGTTTGCCATAGTGCTGCCCGATCCGATCCGCGAGGCCTTTTACGAGCAGCCCGAGGGCGTGCTGGTGCTCTCCATCATCGAGGGGTCCGGAGCCGAAGGGGCCGGGATGCTGTCAGGGGACATAATCACCAGGATAAACGGCGCCGAGATAGCCACGCCGCTTGACTTTCCACAGCTGGAGCCCGGGGAGGTGGCCGAGGTGGAGGTGCTGCGCAGCGGCCAGTACGTGTCGTTTGAGGTCCCGATAACCCCGTCGCCTGACGATCCGGAGAGGGGGCTGGTCGGCATAATGCGCGACAACTCGCTTGCGTACAAGCCGGTGCTGGACTTTATCGAGTGGAACGATCCGGCGTTCTCGATGTTCCTGCTGTGGCTGTGGATGATATCGTTCTTCATCGGGATAATCAACATGCTGCCCCTTCCGATCCTTGACGGCGGCAAGTTCATCCACAGCATACTTGATGAGAGGATATCCGAGCGGGCGCTCACCGTGGTAATGATCGGGACGTACGCGTTCACGTTCGTGCTGTTCGTGCTGAACATAGCGCTGTCCTACCTAAAGTCCGGATGGTTTACGATATGAGCGCCCCGGCCGCCCCGCGGACCGGCGGCGGCCCGGGCGCCGGCGTAGCGCCCGGGGCGTGCGGCCGGTGCGGCACCGGGCGCGCCGCATACACGCGCAAGTACTCCGGGCAGTCCCTGTGCACCGGGTGCTTTAGGCGCTCGATATCAAGAAAGGCCGCAAAGACCGTCTCCAAGTACGGCATGGTCAGGGACGGGGACAGGGTGGCAGTCGCGGTATCCGGCGGCAAGGACTCGCTTGCGCTGCTGCAGATAATGCACGAGATGTCGCAGGGGCACAACTTTGAAATCGACGTCATAACCATAGACGAGGGGATCCCCGGATACAGGGACGAGGCGCTCGGGATAGTCTCCGACGTGTGCGGCTCGCTGGGGGTGGGGCACAGGGTGTACGCGTACGAGGATCTCTTCGAGGTGTCCCTTGACGAGGCGCTTAACATGAGACAGCGGCCGCAGAACCGGCAGCAGGGAACCCGGGGAATGTCGTCGTGCTCCATATGCGGCACGCTCAGGCGCAGGGCCATTGACATCGCCGCGGCCGACGTGGGCGCCGACGCGGTCGCGACGGGGCACAACCTTGACGACATGCTGCAGACGTTTCTCATCAACATGCTGTCCGGCGACACCGACAAGATCGCGTGGATGGGTCCCGGAGGCGCGACGGGGGCGGCGACCGATGCCGGCGCAAGCCCCCGGAGGATAAAGCCGTTCTGCGAGATCTACGAGTCGGAGATAGTATTCTATGCGTTTGCAAGCGGGCTCCCGTTCCAGCAGGAGCCGTGCCCCCACATGAACGAGGGGATAAGGACCGAGATACGCGAGTTCCTAAACTCGCTGGAGTCTGAGCGGAGCGGCATAAAGAACAGCATGTACGCGTCGGTTCTCCGAATCGTGCAGATGGCACACGGGCGCGGTGCGGCGCCCGGGTCCCGGAAGGCCGGCGGGCCGGACGGCGCCGCTGGCACTCCTGCTGCCACCATCCCCGCCCCCCCAGAATCCGCCGGCAAGCGGCGCTCTTCGTGCCCGCGGTGCGGCGCCAGCTGCACGGGGGGAGACAGCGGAATATGCTCCGTGTGCGAGACGATGGCCAGGCTGGGCCGCATCCGCCGCTAGCAGGCATCCCGCCCGCCCCGCGATCGGCGCTGTCCGCCCTTTCAGCGTTGAGAGGGGGTGGCATCGATAAGTATGCTGATCAAAAACGAGGGCGGCCGCTGCCAGCCGCCTGTGCGTATGATCCCCCACTTTGCGAGCTTGTTGCCGATCGCGTCCAGTACGGCCTTTTCGTTCGCGTCCATCTGCGACTTGCCCGTCTTGCACTCCGCGAACGTAACCGTTACGTCCGTGCCGTCCGCCAGCCCGTCAAATACTGCGCAGTCTATCGGTAGTCGGAAATGTGCCCCCTGAACCTGGGCGGACAGACTTTCCGTACAATAGAACAGAATTTCGCCAGCGGAGATCTTATATACGAGCGTGCCATATACAGGGCATGATGCAGGGATCCCGCGGCACGGCTCGCGCACCCGGGGGGGGGGG
>JAPPIP010000134.1 GCA_028820595.1 Nitrososphaerota archaeon
GCATCTTCTCCCCTCCCCCCGCCTGTGCCTATCTTGGGGGGGGCTGAACGGTTGCACGAGGCCCACGTATTGTCAGGCCTTTGGCTTGCCGGACGTTTTTCTCCTGCGCGTGGCGGCCATCCGGTCCGCGTGCCTCTGGTGCTTGCCGCGTTTCCTCTTTGTCATATACTGCGCCAAGACGCCCGACAGTTAATTGTTGTCATTGCGCGCCAAGATCCGTGTAGGCGCCGCCGTCAGGTGCCAGTCAGGCGTCGCGTGCGCCAGAAGGGGGGGGGGTCCGCAGGGCCGTCACGCAACCACACGTCCTCAAAGTCAAACAGCACGCACTCGCACTGGACGCCCAGCACCTCGGATATGCTGGGCCTGACCCCGTCCCCCGTAACCAGCCGTTTTATGGGAATTCCCCCGTCCAGGTCGGCCGTTACCACAAACGAGTCCGTCCCCTTCCTCTCCCTCCTGTATGTGAGGCGCGTTATGGACTTTACGGCTTCGCGGCCGTTCTTGGTGCGGATCATCAGCGGGTGGGCGGCAAGTCGCCTCAGCCTCCGAAGCAGGGACGGGCCGGTCGCGTCGCGGACGGCAGGAGTGGCGGCGGCCGGTGGGCTTGCACCGGCGCCGCCCTCATCGCCGCCGCCGCTGCCATGGTCGTCGTTGCAGCTGACGTCGGCGGCGGCATCGTCCCCAGTTTCTACAAACGCACGAGGCGTCATCCTGACCTGTATCCTCGCGCGCGACGAGAAGGCCAGGGGCCCCGCATCGGACGCGGCTACGTCGCGCAGCCGGCTTACCAGAACGCCGTGACCGAGCGGCACGCCCCGGGATATCCGTATGCGCCTCCTTTTTGGACGCTGTATGCGGGCGTAAAACGGCCTGCCGCGTCCTGCAACCAGGCTCTCCCTGTCCTCGCCGCCAATCCAGGTAAAGCGGATCGTTCTGCCCCCCAGCCGGTCAAACAGGAGGTCCGATATCTGCCCCTCCACGCTTTCCCCGCATGCGGGTATTCCGCGAAACCCGCACGCCGAGCACCCCCTGCCAAGGCAGCTGGTGCACGCCTCTTGTTTTTGCGGGACGCCCCTTTCCTGCTTGAGGTACGTTCCAAAGACTGCGACCGGCTTTGGGCTCACCTCGCAGTACCGGTCCGCGGGCTGCACCTTGATCAGCACCTCAGGCTCGTGCCTGTCTTGCCTGCGGCGCGTCATTCTGGCAAACCGGCCTCCGAGCTCCCTTACGAGCCCCGTCTTTATGCAGTCGGACCCCTGCAGCCTGTACACGGAGCGCACGTGGTCGTCCCTGTCGAGAATTGAGGGCTTGATCGTGGCCCCCACGGCAAAAGTGTCAAACTCGTACTCTGCCACGGTCGTTTCCATCAGGTCAAGCATGTCCGGCAGACTGTCAAAGAGCCCGCGGCAGACATAGCACTGGGCGGATGTGCCGTCTGCTGCAGCCTCTAGCGAGCTGCGCAGCCTCCTGCCGGACAGCTCGTATGATGCCAGCCCGGGCCTCCTTGCAAAGAGCCTGCCAAGGCAGTAATCGCACAGGGCATGCCTGCCAAGCAGTACGGACGCCTTTGAGCGGGCGGCATCCCGCGGGTCAGGCACGTCGGGCTTCACGCCGCGCGCTGCCTCCGCAGGTACTTTTCAGCGTTATGTCCTCCGATGCCGCTGACGCTGTTGCGGTTGTTGTTGTTGCTGCTGCTGCTGCTGTTACCCCAGCCCCCGCCCCGCCGGCCCCCACTTGCGACAATCCGCACCGCTACCCAATCCCCATCCGCTTGAGCATGTCGCGCATGGCGCGCCCCTTGGCGGCCTTCATCATGTTCTTTGACGTCTTGTACGTCTTGAGGAGGTTCTTCACCTCCGAGTCAGGCCTCCCCGACCCGCGAGCGATGCGCTGCGTCCGGGACGCATTCTTTATCAGATCCGGATCGGCCTTTTCGGCGGGGGTCATGCTCTGCATGATGTACCTCCACCTCTCTATGTTCTCCTCCAGCTTGTCCACCTTGTCGAGCTGATCCGAGCCGGCCCCGGAGAATCCGGGCAGATTCTCAAGCATGCCACGCATGGAGCCGGACTTTGTAAACTCCTCGAGCTGGTAAAAGTAATCCTCCATGTTCATCTTGCCCCCCATTATCCGCTTCATCCTGACCTCGTCGGACTCGTCCTCTATGCGCTTAAAGTGCTCCAGAATGGCCTGCACGTCCCCAATCCCAAGCAGCCTGCCGACAAAGCCCGACGAGGAGAACTTTTCAAGATCGTCTATGCGCTCGCCGGTTCCAATGTACATCACGTGGGCCCCGGTCGCGGCCGCGGCAGCGAGTGCCCCGCCCCCCTTGGCAGAGCTGTCCATCTTGGTGATTATGATGCCGCCCACGGGTATCGCCTTGTGAAACGCCTCTGCCTGCCCAAAGCACTGCTGCCCTATCGTGCCGTCTATGACAAGCATCGCCATGTCCGGCGACGCGACCGCCCCTATGCGGCTCATCTCGTCAAGCAGGTCCTGCTCCTGCTTGTGGCGGCCCGCCGTATCGATCAGGATGATGTCAAGCGGCTCCCGCTCAAAGTGCCGCAGCCCGTTGCCGACCACCGCGACCGCGTCGCCGTTCTTCTCCTCCCCGTACACCTCGACTCCCGCCTTCTCGCACATCGTGCGCAGCTGCACGAGCGCGCCCGGCCTGTACGTGTCGGCCCCGATCACACCCACCTTGTAGCCCTGCCGCGTCAGCAGCCGGGACAGCTTCGAGGCTATCGTGGTCTTGCCGCTCCCCTGTATTCCAAGCAGCAGCACCTTGTTCTGCTTGCCGGACTGGAACTCAAACTCCGAGTCCCCGCCCAGAAGGCCCGCCAGCTCGTCGTGCAGTATCTTTACGAGGTGGTTCTTCCTTGAGAACCCGGGCGGGAGATCCTCTTCTAGCGCGCGCTCCTTGAGACGCTCTGTCACCTCCAGTATGAGCCCCACTTTGACGTCGGACTGTATGAGCGCCCTCTGCACGTCCTTGGCAAGCTCGTCTATCAGCTCCTTGTCCACGGTGGAGGACCTTAGCACCTTTTTGAGGGCAGCGCCCAGGTTCTCCTTTAGCCCGTCAAGCATGGCGCATTATCCTCGCGTCCAATATTTCAAACCTTCCTCTGTACCCGTCCCAGACAGTGTCATAGTCGAGTATCTCGATGGGACTCTCAAACAGCGGGCAGTCCAGAACGAACGTCTCGGCCTCGCCGCCCTCAAAGTCGAGCGCAAAGCCGTGCCTTTCGGACAGGGCGTGCAGCTCGGCAAGCGAATCCGGGGTGATGCGCCGCCCCAGCCACGAGCCGTCAAGCCCGCCTGCCGAGACGGCGGTTATGACGGCTGCGAACCCCGCGTCCAGCACGCGGCTCATGTACTGCCCGGCCGGCTCGCGCATCCAGAGCGGCGAGACTACCGCGAGCCCCAGCGCGTCGCAGATCTTGGCAAACCTCGACCTCTGAAACTCGCTTCTGATGCCGCCGTGCACCACGCCCTGCACGCCGTGCTCGCGCTTTGCCCTCCGCAGCAGCAGCCTCAGCGCGTCCAGCTCCCGCTGCGTGTCATCGGATCCGACCTCCAGGGACAGCAGGGGCGGCGCGGCGCGCATCGCCTCGGCCTGCAGCCCCACCCACCTGATGTTCGGGCTGTGCAGCAGCATGCTCTCCTCGGATTTGGCAAACGCCGACACGAGGCACGCGACCTCGTGTCCCTGCATCTGCGCGTCGTACGCGGCATACGCGCTGTCCTTGCCGCCGGAGAACAGGGATGCCAGCCTCAGTCCGTTTTTGGGCGCGCGGCCCGAATCCGGCTGCGGCGGCGCGCGCGTACGGGGCGGGGGCAGGTGCGCATCCGTTAAGAGAGGTGCCTCATCACTCATAATCCTCATCATGCCTCAGAAGGCTTTTCCGATTCCATCATCGGCACCCAGTGCTGCCTGCAATGGCGCGGGTTATTACCTTTGGGGTTGCGCCGACGGCCGAACCGGGGCAGGACCCGACTACCGTTGTCTTCGCATTGCGGCAGAAACTCCGCTGCGGCGCGCGCTGATAATCCCGTCGCCCGGGCGCCGGAGACAGGCCCGCACGCGAACCGTCTGCGCGATTCATGCAAAATGTATGTGTGTATTTAGGATCTTGCAAGAACGCGCCGGGCGCACGGGGCCGTCCACAAATAACGGCGGACCCATGAAGCTATTTATTAGATACGTGGCCCCGCACTGCGATGAAGCAGTCATCGGATGATGACAAGAAGCATTACAAAACGGCAGGGCCAGAACCGCGCACTGCCGCAGGACAGAAATCCGAAATCAGCCAATATGACAAGAGCACGCTGTGCATCATACACGCGTGTGGCATGACAAAGACGGATCCCCTCTCTGCAATGTCAGAGATCTTTTCAGAGCCGGAGACAGAGGAGCGGATCAAGAGCCTAGCGCGGCGGGATCTCGTAACGGAGGATGTAAGGGTGACAGCGGCCGGCCGCGCCGCCCTCACGGTGGTGCTCGTCGGAGGCGTGTTTGACATAATACACCACGGCCACATACACATGCTCAACGCGGCAAGATCCCTAGGCGACATGCTGGTGGTTGTGGTCGCCTCCGACAACACGGCAAGAAAGAGCAAGAGGAAGGCCCCATTGTGCCACACTGAGGACATACGCCAGCACCTCGTAAGCATGATCAGGGCGGTGGATGCGTGCGTCGTCGGGGCGGAGGGGAGCATCTTTGACACCGTGGAGGCGATAAGGCCCGACGTCATAGCGCTTGGGTACGACCAGGCGCACAGAAAGGAGGACATCGAGGACGGCTGCGGCAAGCTGGGACTCGACGTGGAGGTAGTCAGGCTAGAGTCGCCGATGCCCGACGTGTCAAGCTCAAACCTCAAAAGCAACCTCGAGGACCTGTAGCCGGCGCGTCGGAGACAGGGCCACGGGCGGGCAGCAATAAATGGAAGATCACCATACAAAACGCAGCAAGCATCTACCCCTCCCCCACGAGCACGATATATGACATGCAGTTAGTGCTTTGGATTGATCAATCCAGACCTGTAAACTAGAAAACACCCCAAGCCAATAATTGCATAGAGCAGCACAGACAAGCCAGTATTGTGAAGGCACCAACCAGTCTCCGCAAGTGTTCCCCCAAAGGCCTCAAGAAAATGCTCTGAACGCATATGGCATTGCACTGTAAACTCGTGAACGGTTCTGAACCGTTCAGGGTTGTATGGCCGCAATGATAACGCTACGCCTGCTGCTATTGATGCCAAGCCTGCAAAAAGCAGCTTTTTGCTTTTCATAACAAAAATAAAAAATGCCACATAATATTCGTTGCCGACTATAGGATGGGCAGTGCCACGAATCTTGCGTGTTGCAATAGGACTGGCCTATGCCTGCTGTGCGCACAGCGTCATAAAGGAACGCCGCACCATCGCTGTCAGAAACAGTCGGTTTTATTGCAGAGCCCTGCTTTAGTTTGGATACAAAGTTACCCCTTCGGGTACTGGTGCCAATTCGTGACCTGTACCTATCCGTCCAAGCCGCAGGTCACGA
>JAPPIP010000012.1 GCA_028820595.1 Nitrososphaerota archaeon
GCTCGATCCATGCCTGAAACTGACCAGTTTTCAAGAACCACGTTAACAGTTACCCGGAAAGAAGAAGCGGTTCACCAACAACACCAACGTCTGCACCAACAGGGACGGCGTGATAATAGGCATGTCAAGGAGCGCCGTGGGATCCACGGGCGACGTCACGCTCCTCAGGAAGGATCCCATGCCGTTTGGCAAATGGGCCGGGTCCATGAGGGACGGCTCCACCCCCGAGGCGGACAGGATCCGCGTCTGGGCGGACAAGGGATACCAGGGGGCCGGCAGGGACCTGCCGGGGGCAACCCTCATGATCCCCCAGTAACTGTTAACGTCCTGCCTAAGTTTTCGATGGTTTTTCTCGTCAGATGCTCGATCCATGCCTGAAACTGACCAGTTTTCAAGAACCACGTTAACAGTTACATCCCCCACAAGAGGTCAAAAAGGCACCGCGTCCTGACCGCCGGGCAGAAGGAGCACAACCACCCGGTCAACTCCGCCCAGGTGCTCGTGGAGCATTCCATCGGGAGGCTCAAGAGGTACGCGCGCCTGGCGGACCCGTACGACGGGACCATAGGCCAGTTCAACGGGGAGTTCAACGTGATCACCGGGCTGGTGAACCTGCACCTGCTGTGGGACCGCGTGCGTAGGGAGCCGCCCCCGGGGGAGTGGGGGACGTCGGTGGACTGGGGGCGGGCCCTCCCAGGGGCCCGGTGAGGCAGGCATTATCCGGGGCACACTGCCGCGCCGCAGGGCTGCGCACGCACGCGCCCGATCGGTGCAACAAACACCACGACGCGCTTCAACTCCCTGACAGATGAAGCCTATTTTTCTTCAAGCTTGCAAAGTCCGGTTGCCGCAGCTGTCGGTTCCATCGAATATTGGGGGATTACGCATAGTCTCTAATCGGCACGTCAGGCGCTGCATATGCCGGCGACACGATAAGTCCGTCCGAACTGGTAGACTACAGGGTCGTTACGGTGGATGGCTACGCGGTAGAGACCTGGCTTGATGAAAACCTGCCCGGTGTCGAGTACATATCCGTCCCGACGGCGCTCAATGCGCTCCGCATGGTGGACAACGGCACGGCTGATGTTTACCTGGATCCGCTTGCGACTGCAGACTACCTTGCCAGGCAGAACGACCTTGCCGAGCTACAGTCTGCAGGCCCGCTCGGCGACGACTATGCGCTCTCAATAGCATATACTGAGGGCGACCAGATACTTGGCTCTATCATGCAAAAGCTGATTGACTCCATAGTGGATAGCGAGGCGAGAATCATAATCGACAGGACGATAGATCCGCCGTCCTTCACCGCGGCGGAGCAGACGTGGCTTGATCTACACTCTACCATTACGGTCGCATATGATCCGTCCTGGCCCCCCTACGAGTATGTGGACGGGTTGGGCCACCTCGCAGGACTCTCCGGCGCCTACGCCAGTATGTTTACGGCAATGACGGGCTCCGACTTTGCAACGGCTGAAAACATCAGGTCGTGGGGAGACGCCCTTGGCCACATGAGGGCCGGAACAGCCGACGTGATGTTTGTAATTGAAGATACGGCAGAGCGGGACACGTACATGGACTTTACGGATGCGTGGATGCATATAGACATCGAGATTCTGACATTGGCCGACACTCCTGCTAAGATGTGCAGATAAGCCGGGCTTGTGGCACAATCCGTGCTGAACGTCTGTCCACTGTGTGTGAATTCCACTGCGTATGGAATTCTATTCTTAATTCCCCCTGCTAGGCCCGCGTGTCCCGGGTGCCCGAGGATGGCGCACGCCGGACAGCGCGCGCATCTCCTTGGTGTAGCAAGCAAAAAAGGTGCACAAAGTGCGTCTTAAAATCAGGCCGTCTCAAACGAGTGCCCGCAGGAGCAAGACTTTGTGACGTTGGGGTTGTTGACCTTGAAGCCCGAGCCCATGAGGCTCTCGATGTAGTCGACGTTGGCGCCCTTTAGATGTTCCACACTGACTCCGTCGACGAGCAGCTTTACGCCGCCCTCCTCCATGACGATGTCGTCTTCCTCCGGCTTCTTTTCAAAGCCCATGCCGTAGGAGAGTCCGGCGCAGCCACCGCCCTGCACGTATATCCTCAGGTACTCGGGTGACTCGGCTTCCTCCTTCATGAACTCTTTGATCTTCTCGGCAGCCTTTGGGGTTACCGTAACGATCTTCTGCGTCTGTTCAGTTGCCATACCGCATATATTCCCTGCAAATTATAATAAGCTTTGCCGGTCTGCGGCGCGGCGGGCCGCCGGTGGCCGTACGCGCACTTCAAAAACAAGAAAAAACATCCACGTCGGGCTAGTTCTTCTTTGACTTGTTGACAAACGCAGTCATCCGCTCTTTCCTATCCGGGTGCGTAAAGCAGTTGCGCCACGCCAGGAGCTCTATTGAGAGTCCGGTGTCCAGGTCCGCGTTCCTTCCGCGGTTTATCGCGACCTTGGACATGCGCACGCCCATCTCGGAGTTTGCCGCAATCTGCAGGGCCATCTTTTCGGCCTCGGCCTGCAAGTCGGCCAGGGGGACCACCGCGTTGACCAGTCCCATCTCCCTTGCCTCGTCGGCCTTTACCATCTTGCCCGTGTATACGAGCTCCTTGGCCTTTGCGATGCCAACTATCCTCATCAGCCTCTGCGTCCCGCCCCAGCCGGGCGGTATCCCTATGGTAACCTCCGGCTGGCCCATCCTTGCGGTGTCGGCCGCAATCCGGATGTCGCAGGACATCGCAAGCTCGCATCCGCCGCCAAGGGCGAACCCGTTGACGGCCGCAATGGTGGGCTGGCGCACGAGCTCGACAGTCGCGGTTACAAGCTGTCCGAGTTTTGCATACTCGACTGACTCGTCGGCAGATATCTCCGACATGTACTCGATGTCCGCGCCCGCCGAGAACGCCTTTTCGCCCTCGCCGGTCAGTACCACCACCTTGACAGAAGAGTCAAGGCCGATCTCCTCGAATGCGGATACCAGCTCCCTTGCGACGTCGGTGTTCATGGCGTTGAGCTTTTCGGGCCTGTTTATCTTTACGGTGCAGACCCCCTGCTCTGAAGTTGATTTTGTGACCAGTGTCATTGCCAGACGTCTAGGGGGCCGTCTTAAATGTCATCGTTTTTTTGAAACGCGATCGACGCCGCTAGTTTTGCTGCGGGTGTGTGTGGGGGAGAAAAGAAGGAAGGAAGGAAGAGAGGGAAAAAGAGAGAGAACCCGAGGCGAGATCCAAAATGATCTGCTGCATGCCCGGCTAGCGTGCAGATATGCGTCCCCACTGCACAAGGGCGGAGGCTGCAGCGACCCAGTCCCTCAGGTCGTCGTATACGGGCACGCCCCTCTGCTCTATCAGGCGGCTCACCTTGTTGGTAAAGGGCCCGCCGTTTGCGCCAACCAGCAGCGGCTTGACCCTCTTCTTGGAGAACCTTGCAAGGTACTCGATTATGATCTCGTCAAGCGGGTCGTCTTGGAAGACGAACCACGGCATCACTATGTCCACGTTCTTGTCCTCCATGAACGTCTTTATGACAAACTGGTAGTCCTCCGCGCTGGCGCCCCCCGTAACATCGGCCGGGTTCCCCTTGCCTATCACATACGTGGGCGGAAAGTGCTTTTTCATCTTGGTGGCCGACGCGGACGTGACGCTTGCAAGCTCCAGTCCCAGCCGCTCAAAGTGGTCTATGGCCCCGATCATGGGGCCCGCCCCGTTGCTGGTCATGGCCGACCCGTTTCCGGACGCGGCCGGCTGCCAGGAGAGGGCCTTTGTTACTGCCACCAGTTCCTGGTAGCTGTCTACTGATATTATCCCGGCCTGCTTGAATGCCCCCATGATGATTGCGTTTGAGCCGCCAAGCGATCCCGTGTGCGAGGCGGCCTGCTTTGCCCCCATGGCGGTCCTCCCGGACTTCCATATTACGACCGGCTTCTTCTTCTGCCTCATGACGCGCCGCGCGGTATTGATGAACTTGCGGCCGTCGCCGAACCCCTCCACGTACAGCGCTATCACCTTGGTCTGCGGGTCGTCGGCCAGGTACCAGATCATGTCGGCCTCGTCGACGTCGGAGCGGTTGCCGTAGCTTATCATCTTTGAGAGCCCGAACGAGTCGGCAGACTCCAGAAAGCTTATTCCCATTGTGCCGCTCTGCGACAAGAGCGCCACGTCGCCGCGCCTTGCGCGCACCATGCGCTCCTGGCCCTGGAACGCGCAGTCGAGCCTGTTTGCCGCGTTGAACATCCCGATGCAGTTGGGGCCGATTATCCTGATCTTGTGCTTTGCAGAGAGCCGCTTTACCTCCGCCTCGTACTCTGCCCTCTGGCCTCCGAGCTCCTTGCCGCCGCCGGATACGATTACGACGTTGCGGACGCCCTTCTTGGCGCAGTCCTCTAGCACGGGGGGCGTGACGGACAGGTCGACTGATATCACCACCAGGTCAACCCTGCCCGGTATGGCGGCGACTGACGGATAGCACTTGCGCCCGAATATCTTGTCGGCCTTTGGGTTTATCGGGTATACCTTGCCCTTGTAGTCGTAGTTTGCCAGGCTGTCGAGTATGGAGTTTCCGATCTTGCCCTTTGTTGTAGAGGCGCCTACAAGCGCGACTGACTTTGGCGTAAAGAATTTCTCCATGCTGGCGCTGTTTGGGCGGGCCCTTGATACGGAGCCTTTCCTGACCTCGTCGTTGAGTATTATCTTGGCGTCCACCACGTAGTGGCGCGACTTTGGGTACACTACAACGGGGTTAAAGTCGATGCTGTTGATGTAGTCCGCGTGGTCCGTGCCTATCCTGCCTATCTGGACCAGCATTTTTGCAACGGCGCGAATATCGATGGGCTCAGAACCGCGGAAGCCCTTTAGCAGCGCCGCGCCGCGCAGCTCATTTATCATCGACTTGGCATCGGATTCCGTGATTGGCAGCATGCGGAACGCGACGTCCTTCATCACCTCTGTCATTATGCCGCCGAGTCCCGCCATTATCACCGGCCCGAACTGCGGATCGTTCTGAATGCCCACTATTAGCTCGACCCCCTTGGGGACCATCTTCTCGAGCAGTATGCCCTTTACCTGGACCCCCTTCTTTCTTGAGAGCCTGCCATACATGTCATCAAACGTCTTTCTGACGTCCGATACGTTCTCAATGCCCACCTTGACCCCGCCGACGTCGGTCTTGTGCAGTATCTGCGGCGAGACCACCTTCATTACGAGCGGGAATCCTATGCGCCTCGCCTCCCGTGCCGCCTCGCCGGCCGATGTCACCAGCGCGTAGGGCGGGACGCTGACCCCATATTTCTTGAGCACTGACTTTGAGAGCTCCTCCGTAATGACGCCGTCCTGAGACCGCATTGCGTCCTCAAAGATTCGGCGTACTGCGCTGCTGCTTTTGCGCTGCCGTTTTGGCTGTCTTCCTTTCTTGCCAGCCGTGGCCATCAGATGTGGGGCTTTCTACTCTGTATATTAACTATTCAGACATGGCGCGTGTATGAATTTACGTCCTACTATCAGTCAACCCAAAAGTTAGGCCAGACTAACTGACTTGCGGTGATGGATTCAG
>JAPPIP010000048.1 GCA_028820595.1 Nitrososphaerota archaeon
TAATGATCTTTAAGCTTTTCGCGATCTCGACGGTGAAAGGGTGGACAGCGCCACAGTCGTCGCTATGGTTATATCAAACGGCGCTATATCTCACGCGACAATGACGCTGAGAGTGGCATCAACGGCAACAGCAGCGCCAAACGGCCCGACCCACAGGGGGAGCCTATTTTGGAACTAGCCACCCAAGCGGCAGCACGACAAGGAAATATAATCACCACGATAACGGAGGCTGTGGGTTGAGTTGAGCGATAGCGTTGAGGAGGTCGACTGCAAGGTAAACTTCCTATTGCGGAAGGAGGTCACGTTTGTGATACTTGGCTCGGTTGCGGGCGCGCTGGCCATGCACGTACCTGCCATCTTCTACAGCTCCTTTGAGGAGCTGTCGCACGAGATATTGTCGCAGGTGCTGCCGGTTGGGGAGTCGGACGGGCACGATGACGGGACGGGATTCCTGCTGCACATCTTTGTGTCCACCATCATAGGTGTCGTGGCAGGCGTGATACTGCACCGCGCGCTCAAGATGGACATCTCGCGTCCTTCAATGGGCCTGATCTTCGGGCTGCTCGCAGGAGGCACGGCATTCATCATATTTGCAATGCCCATGATATACCTGATAATGTCCCCGTCGCTTGCCGCCGACACGCACGCGGAGCAGTTGGACTTTACCAAGGTCGTACTCGAGTCGTTGGGCATACATCTGCTATGGGGCTTGATAATGGGATCCGTGACCTCCTTCCTAACGCGCAGGTTTGGCGCCAATTACATATGCCGCGAGTGCGATGTGGAGTTCTTCAACAGCGCAACGCGAAAGGCCCACATAGCGCACGTGCACGGGAAGGGCTCGCAGTCAATGAGGCGCGTGCTGATACTGGGCGGGGGGTACGCCGGCGTCGGAGTGCTGAACCGCCTGCAAAAGAAGTTCCACGACGACATCGACGTGAGCATAGGCCTCGTAAACGAGTCAAACTTTTTCTTGCACACGCCAATGCTGCCGGAGATGGCCACGGGCTCCATAGAACCGAGGCACATCGCGACGCCCATCAGGAAGTTCTGCCACAGGGCTCGATTCTACCAGGCCCGCGTAACCGCGATAGACCTCAAGGAGAGGCAGGTGACCATACGCCGGACCGGGTCGGAGAGCACGAGCGTGCTGCCGTACGACTATCTGGTCATAGCGTCTGGAATGAAGGCCAACTTTTTTGGAAACGAAAGCGTCAAGCGCAATGCGCTCAAGATCAGAAAACTAGAAGACGCCATCAAGATCAGAAACCACGCCATCGGGGCGCTTGAGGGCGCCGATCTGGAGCAGGATCCGGCCGCCAAGGCCAAGCTTATGACCTTCGTGGTCGTGGGCGGGGGTTTTTCCGGCGTGGAGACAGTGGGCGAGCTGAACTCGTTCGTGCGCGACTCGGTCAGAAAGTACTATCACAACATACCCATGTCGTCAATAAGGGTGATCCTAGTATCGTCAAGCGACATACTTCCGGAAGTGAGCGCCCTGAGCGCGCACGCCATGTCGGCGCTCACAAAGGCGGGCGTTACGATACACATCAACGTAAGGCTGACCGAGTACACCGGCGGCGTGGCGACCCTCAACGACGGGACCGTCATAGAGACAGAGACGCTCATCTGGGCGGCCGGCGGCATGGTGGACGAGATCGTGGCGAAGCTGGACACCGAGCACCACAAGTCCGGGCGCGTCGTTGTAAACTCGCACCTGAGCCTGAAGAACAACCCGGACATCTTTGCGCTGGGCGACTGCGCATTCATTACTGATCCGCGCGACGGGACGCCGTACCCGCCTACAGCCCAGCACGCAGCGCAGGAGGCAAAGGTCGTCGCCAACAACCTTGCAAACAGGATACGTGGCATAGAGAAGCAGGACGAGTTTACATACGACGCGGATGGGTTCGTGGCCAAGATAGGGAGTATGGAGGGCGTGGCCCTGATGAAGGGAGTGAGAATGCACGGGCTTGCGGCGTGGTTTGTATGGAAGCACTACTACCTCTCAATGCTGCCAACCACCGAGAAGAAGGTGCGCGTCGGGTTCGACTGGCTGGTGGACCTGTTCTTTCCTCGCGACATATCCAAGACGTAGGCGCGGCGTTGCTGCCGCAGTCCAGCAGTATTTGACGCCAAGCAGATTCCAGCCCCCCGCCCCCCCGCCCCCGCATCTTGTGTCCGGCCTGCTTGCCGGCGGGGGTTTGGGCCATGCGTGATCACCCGCATCCCGGAATACACCGCCGGCAGGCACGCCAATGCTTGGCCCGTCTGCAGGCGCCCATACTCCGGCCGGGACGCGGCAGGAACCTGCATCCGGGCCGCAAACCAGCCCCTGGCGCACACGTAAGATCGGATGCCAGATGCGGCAGGAGCGCCCCTGGCGCACACGTAAGATCGGATACGGAGGACGCCGGATGGTAGGAAGGGGGCTGGCAGACGCCCTCGCTAGGCACAAGCCTCAGGAAAAACATATAACGGTATGCTATTCCCCCATATAGCAAGGGATACTATGTTCGAAAAGAAGATTTTCGTATTAGGACTGGCCGCAGTGCTTGCGCTGGGAACACTTGGCTTCGACTGGGTCGAGGCCGTCATTCCTACCGCAGAGGCGCACGGCGTCCAGGCACAACTCCAGAGCCGGTTCATCAGAATCGAGGATGAGACGTTCAACAGGCAGTCTCTACAGACTGGCGAGACCCTCACATTGACAGGAACACTGGTCAGTCTCGTGGAAAGGGATCTTAGAGGATGGCTGTCCATCTTCTCAGAGTCCACGAACGCCGGCAACAGATGGGAGATGCTAGCTAGGGATCCCCCGGGCAACGTCTTTGACATTCCTGGAAACAGCCAGATAGAGTATACGCTGTCTGCAAAGGCACTTGAGGCCGGAGTGTACCACGTGCACACGCAACTCAACGTGGCCAGCGTCGGGCCAGGACTTGGTCCGGGCCAGACAGTGGTCGTGGAAGGCGACAACATACTCAAGCCGATTCCATATGTGAACATCGCATACCAGTCTATCATTATAGGCGTCGGGTATGTGATTACGTTTGCCACGAGACCCTGGCAAGTGATCTAACACCCAAATCCCTTTTTCCTTTCATTTTATCTCAGAGCCGTCGGTTCCGCATGTTTATCTTGAGGAGGCTGCATACGTGCGCGTTGTTGAACTTTAAGATAATCAGGCTGGACATTGCGCAGAGCTATTTTACAGGAACGGTAGAATTCCGTTCAGACGCATACAAGGCAAACATCCAGGGCCAGAGGAGGGACAAGGTGCTGAGACTTCCCTTCCACCTGCGGGGATTCGGCAATGGCGGAGGGCCGGCAAGGATGCTGGTCAGGGTGTCGGGGCCGCGCGGACTCTACGTGGAGGACTGGCTTACGTACGGCGGCAAGTCGGAGTGGCTCGAGATTGACTCGGACGCGATCACGTACTACCTGGCCGACCACCAAGACGAGCTTGACACGATAGAGGTTGACGACAGCGGCGGTAAGTGACGGTGGCGGTGGCAAACGCCCGGTCGCCGATGCAGGCAGGCCTCGCAACAGATGCGACATCTTTGAAACGACGCCGGTGGTGCCACGTAGCAGCCGCGCGCTTCCCACTGCGCAACACGCATGAATTATGGGTTTTGGCACCCGACAAGACGGATGGGCAGAGGCCGGTTCGGAAGAGGGAGAGGGGGCGGAGTGTGCCGTTGCGCCACGGCATACTGAGCGTTTATGGAAAGGGATTTATCAACCGGCGGCGGCGATCAATCATGATCTGGCCCGGCACCAGTGATCCGTACAAGCGCAAAAAGACGATACGCTTTCTGATAATTACGGCCATAATCGGGATATCGGTGGCGGCCGCCAGCGCCTCCATACAGTACGTGGTCAACGTGGACAACCCGCTCAAGGCCTGCATCAACGACCGCGGGACGCCCTACATGATCACCGCCACGCTCGAGCTGATAGTGGACGGGATAGAGGCGGAGATCCCGGCCAACATCGGGAATACCGACGGGTGCCAGAGAACAATGTATACGCTGTCCAATGACGGAACGATATATGCAGAGTGGGAGGAGGAATATCCGTTTGAGATCGGCCACTTTTTGTGGATGTGGGACTTTCCGCTCAGGGACATGGTACAGGACAAGTCAATGATATTTGTCGACGGCCAGCCGTCACCGCACTTTACAAACCACCCGTTTACCGACGGGGCCCACTACAAGGCCGTGTTTACGTCAAAGGACTACGACACGTCAAAGGACTCGGACTTTCTACCGCCGGAAAACTAGCGCGCGGCAGTGCCGGCCCCGGCTCGGCGCAACTGCAGGCAGAGGCAGGATGCCACAGTACTTCAGACAGTGGTAGGGGTGGTGGTGGCGACAGGCACCACGGCAGAAAGACAGCAAAGGACTAAAAATAATCATAAAATATGGAAAGGCAGGCACTTACCAGTACTTGCCGTTGTCTGGAATCAGACCTATACCTTCACGCTCAAAGTGCCTGTCCAGCTCGTCGACCCATTTCTCACGGTTGTCCTTGTAGGCCCATCCGTGAACACGCAACCAGAATGCAATGATTCCAAGGAGGAATATTGTGAACATCATGGTCCCGAAGATGTAAATCATTACATCGAAGAATAGCGGATCATAGTTTGGTCCTAGCTGTCCTGAGATAGAGGATAGGATGCTTAGGAAGATTCCTACTATTGGTTCCATAAAGAATCTGAACTATGTGTATGTTATATACATTTCTGTTCTTTGCCGCCGGCGAACCGCACGATCCGGCCAGGCGCAGGTGCCAGGCGCAGATGAGGGGTGAACGGGATCGATCAGAGCGATCGCACCGCCACAATGGCCACGATAGCCGCGTACAGCATACGCTAGGCGTCAATAATAAAAGAGAGAGCCAGAGGTCTTATCCCCGGCCCATTGCTGCGTATTTGCCAGAACGGCCCCTCAAGAAGAAGGCGCCTGCTATACCGCCAAAGACGGCGCCCGCTATGACGGACGCACCCACGACGCCATCGGCGTCAAGGTATGGAGTTCCCGATCCGGATGAAGGGTTGGCTTCCGCCGACTCGATTCTCCTTCTCTGAATCTCCAATATCTCTTCGAGCGTATGAGCACCGGTCTCTCCGCCACCGCCGACATTGCCCATGTACTGGGCAAATGCGATCGATGCGGCGCCCATGGCACCAAAGAAGAAGACCGACAGCATTGTTGCTGTTAGTAGTACTTTTGTGTTCATAGCGTTTACCTACGGTGATTGTGATTATTAGTTATTTAAAACTTTATTCTGCACAGCTGCCTGTGCCTTGTCCGGTAAGTAGTTCCTCCTTTAGCATGTGCCTATATATGATCATAG
>JAPPIP010000081.1 GCA_028820595.1 Nitrososphaerota archaeon
TGCGTCTTGGGCACCCAAGGGCAGGCTTGAGCGGAGGGGTTATGACACTAACTAGGACTCAGGGCATCCTTTTATTCCCCCGCTCCCCCGTGCCAAGGACGGGCATGGCGAACAAGGCAGCAGGCATCGCCAGAAAGGCGATGTTGTACTCGGGGATAGCAGTGCTCGTGACGGGGTTTGTATTTCTGCTGCAGGGCGAGGGAACGATCGGGCCCGAGTCGTCGTTTATGTACAAGAATCCAGAGTGGTATACAAACGGCAAGGCCATAATGCTGGGAGGCGCCGGGCTGTGCCTTGCCGCACTTTTCATGCGCGGGACGCGGCAACAAGAACAGTCAGGGCAGAAATAGACAAGCATACGCGTGTAGCCTGATAACGGCAAAACCGGCGGCAACGGCGGCAATAACAGAAGTCCAAAGCCTAGAACCCCGTGGATATGGGGTTTGGAGGCTTTATCAGTTCCCGGAGCAGCATCGTTGCAAAAGAGCCCCGGGCAAGTGAGAACTCCACGGTCTTGGTGCCATCATGCCATGCATAACCAGAGCACTGGAGTACGGCATCCCGGAACCCGCCCTCGCCGCTTGCCTCCTGCATCTCGTTTAGGAAGAAGGCACGCGGCTTTACTCCCTCGTCCACGAGCACGTCTGACACGTATGGCGCAAACCGCGTCTTTGAATAGTACGAATAGCCGACGATTGGTATCGCCACCGCGTCGTTGCGCACCCGTATGAGGCCGCCATGCGCGTCGGCCTCCCGGACGTTTTCGCCCCCGGATCCCGCCGTCGCCGCCGCCGCAGACGCGGTCCCGTCATACTTGTGAAGATCACCGTTCCTGTCAAAGCAGACGTCGCCGGGTTTGGGATCCAGGAGGCTCTCGCCTGCGGCAATGACCGCGCTCAGGGTGCGGTTGAATACATACGACTGGTACGCGCTTACATACAACCTGCGCAGCAGGAGCGGAACAGCGCGGATCGCGCGGAGCGGGTCGCCGTGCCTGGCCAGTTCCTCCAGTACGGTTTTTTCTGTGTCCATGCCCGGCGGCAGCCGCCGCGCCGACTGCGCGTACAACGCCGGGTCTGCAAGGTTCTCCCGCACCTCCCTGCGCTCCCGCGTGTCGTACGGCGACGCGTACTCCAGTATCAGGCGCACGGCCTCGTCATGGTCACCCATTGTAAGGGCCCTGCCGACCATGTGCGTTACGGGGCGCCCCGAGCCAAACCTCTGATATCCGTAAAAGTTTGGGACCGAGTCCGCATACGCCGCAAATCCGGACGGGTCGGGCGCGGTTGTCGCTGCAGTTGCGTCCCCCCGGTTGCTGTCGCCGCCGCCGGGGCCGCCCCAGTCCCCGGATATCCGTATGCGGAACCCGTTTCCAAGCATCTGTCTTTTTGTAAGCGGCCTCTTTGCATAGCCGGCAAACGCCAGGCCGAACCTCGAGGCGCTGATGTCGCGGAGCCTCCTCCCCGCGGCCCCAGTCGAGCAGACATACTGCGTAGTTGTAGCCGACGCGTCTTTGAGCCCCAGGGGCTTTAGTTTGGCGCCCGTCATCTTGCGTATGGCGCCGAGCGCGTGCGCAGTGTCGATGCCCCTCTTGCGGAGCACGTACACTGCGTACCCCATGCCTTTCGCAGACGCGTCTGCGTCCGCGTTGCCGTTGCCGCCGGCGCCGGGATCGCGTATCATCCTGAGGGCGGCCGGCGACAATATCTCCGACACTACAAAGTCATCCGGCGTCGCCCGTATGCCATACCCGCGGCCGAGCCCGGGAAACGGCGTGGCATACACGCCTATTCCAATCGTGCGATCAATCTCTGGAACTGTGCCGCTCACTGTACAATCACTGTGACGAACCTACCCACCGATACGTCGGGCGCCTGGGCACCCAAGAGAACCTTGTATATCCCGCTTGGCGCGTCACCAGTGACGGCGATCATGACAGGAATGTCAGACATCTTTGCGGCGTATGCCTGGCCGTCGTCCCCGTATCCGATGATGTCGTCTTGCGCCCCCGCATCTGGCAGAATGGCGGCAAGAATATGAGGGCTGCCGGACACCGCAAACGGCTCGATCTGCGCGGACGGGTCGCCACTGCCTGTGGCGGGGCCCGTAACGTCAAACGTCACGCTTTGGATTCCGCCCAGAGTGGCAGAGACGTATGGCGTCGACGGTTCCACGTCAAAGGGCACCGGAATCGAGGTGTCCACCACCCCTATCTTGTTCTCGGCCCACTCTGTAAACCATATCCTGTCCCCGTGCACGTCAAAGTCAAAGACCTGTGCAACGCCGCACCTCTCAGGCGCCGCGCCCCCTGTCGCGTCCTGGTTTGCCCCGGACTGTGGGGTTATGGCGGCCCCGACATCACTCCCGTCTTTGGGCTCCCCCACACAGTCGGTCCAGTACGGGTTCTTTGACGGCACGTGGTACTCTACAATCCTCTGCTGTACGGGATCCAGGACCGAGATGTTGTTTGACAGCTGCGAGTTGAACACCAGGCGCCCCGCGTCATCCGCGGTCATCCAGTACGGGCGCGACAGGGGGGACTTTATCACCCCGGTCTTGTTTCCGTACGTCGACTCTGTCGGCGATGCGGTCACATACTGCGTGAAGAGCCCGGTTGCAGGATCAAACTCAAATACTGACGACGACGTGGTGTCCGCAAGCCATACGCCGCCGTCGCCGGATATCGCAATCCCGTTGGGGGTCTGGACGGTCGGAGGAAGCTCGATCAGATCCACAAAGTCGATTGGCGGCAGGTACGCCTGCCCCGTCGTCGCAGCGATGTCCACGTACCTGCCGTGATCAAACCTGACCAGATAGCCGTCTCCTCCCGGCCTTCCGTCCCACGCGGTATACCAGATATACCCGTCCGCGTCCGGGACAAAGCCGGCCGTAACCGTCCCGTCTATCGGCGACGGCGCCACCAGGAACTTGTCAGGCTGGCTGGGATCCAAGAACACGAGCATGTTCCCGTAAAAGTCGTTCACCACAATCTGGGAGCCGTCCACGACCAGCCGCTGCGGCAGCGGATCCGACACCACTGCGGGCACGGGGAGCCGGCCGTACTGCCCGGTTATCGGGTGGAACACCCACATCGAGTCTGACGCGTCGTCAGTAAACCAGACCATCCCATCGGGCGCATGGTCCATTCCCCACATCATAGAGGTGGCGCCCTCAGGCCAGGAGGGGTTAGGATACTCTGTGAACGTCTCGGTCTCCAGGTCAAACGTCGCCACCCTGCCCGTGTTGGACTCGGCAAACCACGGGTTCCCGTCATAGTCCACGGCAATGGCAAGCGGGTTGGTGCATTCTGTCGGGATTGCAAACTCACGTATGTAGGCAGTCGACAGCGGCGGCAGCCCCGTGCCGCAGTACATAACCCGGTCGGCCTCGTCATAGTTTGCAGAATAGTCACGGTCAAAGTCCGCGCCCGACGGCGCAAGGGGATCCATGCCACGCTCGGTCGGCTCCAGTCCCGGTATGGCAATTACCACAAGCGACGTGATCAGTATTCCCCCAAGAAACACAACCGCAAAGAGGCCCTTGGCGCGCTGCTTCATGCCAGCGGTATCGCGACACCGTTAATATCTCTCTCTATGGGCGGTTGGCCGGCGGGGCGCCCGGAGGGCGCGGATGCGGACAGGAGGGACGGCACGGCCGTGGCAAGTGACAGGAGGCGGCATGCGCGAACCCGGCCACACAATGCTCAGAGCAGCTTGAGATCCCCGGTTATTCTGTCGACGGCGCTCTCAGGCGCGGGACCCACCGACACGCAGGTGACGGTGCCGGGATCAAGCTGTGTGTGGCCGGCGTCCGACACCTCGGCGTAGGGCAGGCCGGCGCGTATCGCATCCATCTTCAGGCCGCGGAGACTCTCAAGCCCCGAGGCCTTTAGCACGATCTTCTTCTGCCCGCCGTCCCACCAGTCCGCGTACCAGCCAGGGTGCGTCAGCCTTACGCGCTCGGCGCCCATCACAAAGGCGTGCCCAGCCTGGGCGGCCATCTTGCCGCGGCCCATCTTGAGATCCGTCCTCATTACAACCACCTGCTTTATCTCGCCGCCCATGACGTGACACACAGGCGGAGCGTCAAAAACATTTGCAATCGCAGCAGGCGGGGCCGAACGCCGGACACGCCAAGTCCGTCAGGAGGCGCCGGGGCCGCCAAGCGCTGCCTGACGCCCTGCGCAGGCGTCCAGACAGCCGCGTATGCCCATACGAACAGGTAACGGCAGCCAACACGCCGGCAACGGCTCTCGGGGGACGGTGGCAGTCCTTGGCATCCGCCGCGAATTCATCTGGAAGAACACGCCGGGACGGAAGTATGCCAGGAGTCACCCCACAAGGCGCTCAGAGGGGCACGTGTGGCCGCGAGGGTGCGGATCCTGCCAAGGTGCCGAAGTGACGCTTGCAGGCGCCTTTGCAGACTGCTATCACACTACCACTACTACCGCTACCGCTACCGCTACCGCCACCACACAACAGCAGCAGCAACCAGCAGATGCATTCTGCCGCCGGACATATGACGCCGGCCGAGCCTGCCGCGCAGCTGGATCTGAGAAATAAAGGGGCTGCCGGATGGCTAATCGCGGCAAAGACGGCCCCATTCTACGGGATCCACCACAAGAACATTGCGGCCCAAATCCTTTTTTGCACATTACGGGAACAAAGCACAATGAAGATCGCCATCGTATACAACAAAAAAAAGATTGACGACCAGGACGTGATCAACGTGTTTGGCGCGACCACGCTGGAGCACTACTCGCACCGCACGGTGGAGATGGTGGCCACCGCGCTGGAGCGCGGGGGGCACTCTGTAAAGATCATAGAGGGTGGAATGAGCTTTATCGAGGAGATGAAGGAGTTCATGCCGCGCGTGGTTTCGGGCAGCAGGCCCGGGATGGTCTTTAACATGGCGTACGGCATCCAAGGGCGCAACCGCTACACCCACGTTCCCGCCATGCTTGAGATGCTCGGGATACCGTATGTGGGATCGGGGCCCGAGGCCCATGCGGTGGTCCAGGACAAGGGAATGACGAAGATCGTCTTGCAGAGAAACGGCATACCGACCCCCGGGTTCTGGATGTTTGGCTCCCCCGACGACGTGTTTGACGATCTGGTGTTTCCCGTGATCGTAAAGCCCAACATGGAGTCTACGTCCATGGGGATGGACGTGGTGGATGACTGGGACAGCCTGCGCAGGTCGGTGCGGACCCAGATGGAAAAATACTCGCAGGAGATACTGGTGGAGCAGTTCATACCCGGCAGGGAGTTTGCAGTGGGGCTGCTTGGAAACGGGGACAACGTCGAGGTACTGCCGATCGTGGAGATGGACCTTGGCGGCGATCCGAACCGCATACAGACCATAACCGACAAGAAAGAGGCGCCCGTTGAAAAGATCTGCCCCGCAGCCCTCGACGAGAAACAGTGCGCGCTCATGCGCAGGATCTGCCTTACGGCCTTTGGAAAGCTGGGCCTAAGCGACTTTACCCGGGTGGACCTGCGCATGGCCGAAGACGGCAAGATCTACGTTTTGGAACTAAACTCGATGGCAAGCCTTGGCAAGACCGGCTCCTATTACACGGCTGCCAAGGCGGCGGGTTACTCGTACGACTCGCTGATCAACAAGATCCTCGACGTGGCGGCGATACGATACTTTGGGGAGTCCCCGCTCCAAGGCCGCTACAGCTACCACCACCACCAACACGACGACGACAGGGGTGGGGGCGCAGGCGCGATCATGGGCATTGCAGCAGATGCTGCAGGCGCCGCGTCCGGGGGGGCAAGGCAGGGGGCGCAGGCGCGATCAAAGCCCGCGCCACCGCCACACTCCGCGCCCCCGCTGCGCTCCATACTGCGGAGCTATCTCAGGAGCCACCACACCACCAGTGAGAAACTGCTGCGACACCTGGTAATGACCAACTCCAGCATCTACAACGTCGAGGAGGTCAACGAGATTGGCAGCATCATGACCAAGAGGCTGGAGCACCTGGGGTTCGCGCCGCTCGTATACAAGGAGTTTGACGTGGGGGACATGATATACTATACAAACTATACGGGCGGCTCTGCAGGCATTGACGCGCAGGCAACAACAACAACAACAACAGCGGCCGCATCCCCTCCATCCGCTGCAGGCGGCGCAGGCAGGACCGCCCGCAAAAACGACATCCTGATGCTGAGCCACCTCGACACGTGGTACTCCAACCGGGACTTTGCCGCGTTCCACAAGGCCGGCAGCAAGATGTACGGCTCGGGCATAGCCGAGTCCAAGGGGGGGCTTGTCACGATGCTGTCGGCACTACAAGCCCTGCGGTTTGCGCGCAGGCTCAAAAAGGCGCGGTGCGGCATACTGCTTGTAACCGACGACTCGATAGGGGGGCGGTTCAGCAAGAAACTGATCCGCGACATCGCGGCAGACTACGACTACATAGTGGATCTCAAATGGGGCATACCAAACGGCGGCATCGCGACGTCGTGCTCTGGAATCACAAAGTATCACATCGACATGATGCACATGAGGCGGCACGACGACACCATAAAGGACGTCATCCCGGACATGTGCAAAAAGGTCGTGGACTGGAAGAGGATGTCCGACTCGCACAACAAGGCAAGGGTCGTGATATCGGACATCTCGGCGCGCACCTCGTTTGGCAACTCGCCGGACTATGGCAGCCTCACGCTTACAACCAGATATGTGACGCGACAGCAGGGCGACGAGTTCGATTCCGAACTCCACAAGATCGCCAAAAAGAGGACAAAGTCCAAGCTTGACACGCACATCGTACAGCAGGCGAGGAGGAACCCCGTGGAAAAGACCGCAAAGACGCAGGAGTTCTTTGACATGGTCAGCAGGCTTGCCGGCGAATCCGACGTCGGGGTTCTGGCAGATCACAGGTATGCCTCATCCAGCCTCGGGGACATTGCGAACGCGGACAAGTTCGTGCTGGGCTCCATGGGCCCCGTGGGGGTCGACTACAGGACCCCGAATGAGCACATCATGAGCGACAGCATGATCGAGAGGGCCCTCCTGCTCGCGCTCGTCATTGACAAGCTCGCGTCTGAGAGGAACGAGAGCGGCGGCAAAAAGGGCGGCGGAGCGTCGGCGGCAAAAGAGGGGGCGCGGCGGCGGGCAGCATACCAGACGGCGGCGGCAGACGACGCGGCCGCAGGTGGTGGCGGGGGGCCACAGTAGTTGGACATAGGCAGGGTCGAGTCATCGTTCTCCCCGTCCACATACGGCAGAAAGGCCGCATATTCCGCGAAGGGGGGCATGGTGGCGTCCGCGTTTCCAGACGCGACGCAGGCGGGAGTCGAGATGCTCAAAAAGGGCGGAAACGCAGTCGATGCGGCGTGCGCAACGGCCTTTGCGCTCGGCGTGTGCGAGCCGCAGGCATCCGGGATCGGGGGCCAGTCCATGTGCATAATGCACATGGACAAGAAGAGCGTGGCAATAGACGGCTCGAGCAGGTCCCCGTCGCGCGCCCACTCGTCGGCGTACCGTGCAAAGAGGAGGCGCCTGCTGGGCTACAAGGCGGCCACGGTCCCGAGCACCGTGGCCGTGCTTGGGATAATGCACGAGCGCTACGGCGCCCTCGAGTGGCAAAAGGTGCTGGCGCCCGCCATACGGATAGCCAGGAGGGGGTACCGCATCACCAAGCTGCAGAGCCGCATCCAGGCAAAGGAGCTGGAAAACTTTCTGAGCATAAAGTCAAGGTCGGGCGCAAGGTACTTTCTAAAGGACGGGCAGGTGCCGTACGAGGCCGGCGACAGGTTCGTGCAGGGCGACCTGGCGCAGACGCTGAGGGCCATATCGGACAGCGGCTACCAGAGCTTTTACCGCGGAAGCATAGCAAAGCGGATAGACCAGGACATGCAGAGAAACGGGGGCCTCGTACGGGAGGAGGACCTGGCGTACATACCGGAGCCCATAGAGAGGGCCCCGATCAGAAGGCAGTACCGGGACGTCTCGGTGGTGACCATGCCTCCTCCCGCCGCGGGACTGACACTCCTGCTGACACTGATGATGCTCAACCACCTGCCGTCCAAGTTCCTGCGCAGCAAGAAGCCGAGCTCCTACCACTTTGTCGCCGAGACGTTTAGAAAGGCGTTCTGGCACAGGGTGCTGCGCCCGTTCAACCCCCACACGTACAGCCAGATGCACGACATGCACTACCACCACCTGAAGCGCTCGTTTGCAAGGCAGATGGCCGACTCGATACACAACTCGATGGACGACACGCTGCCGATCATGGACCATGCGTTTGGTGGGGACGAGGACGAGGGCGGAGAGACCACGCACCTGTCCGTAATGGACGACGAGGGGAACGCGGTGGGGATAACCCAGTCAATCGAGCTTCCATACGGCTCAAAGGCGGTGGCAGACGGGCTGGGGTTCCTGTACAACAACTACATGTCCGCCTTCGACTTTGAGAATACGATGAACCCGTTTTACATCAGGCCCAACGAGGTGCCGTGGACGTCGGTCTCGCCGGCGCTCATATTCCACGACAAGCGGTTGTGGATGGTGGTGGGAAGCCCGGGAAGCCAGAGGATCTTCTCGACGGTCGCCCAGTTCCTCATGGGGGTGGTTGACGGGAGCCTCCCAATCGACGCCTCGATGTACCTGCCGCGACTCCATTGCACGATAGGGGGGGAGATCGGCATAGAGGACGGCGCGTTTGAGAAGCCCGTGACGAGGTACCTGGAGGGTCTGGGGTACAAGGTCGTGGTCAGGGACCGGTTCTCGTTTTACCACGGGGCCGTCCATGCCGTCATGAGGATGCAGACCCGGGACGGGTTCCAGGGGGTGGCGGAGGTGAGGAGGGACGGCACCGCCGCATCCGCGGGGAGCGGCGCCGAGAAAAGCGGCAGCAGGCGCGGCGGTGATCACCCCTGAAGGCGCTGCCAGTACTGATCTCAATCCCCCACGGGGGAACCAAGGCGCCGCGGGAGCTTGACGGGCGCCTCTGCATTACCGAGTCCGCGCAGTTTGACGACTCGGATCCGTTCACGGCAGAGATCTACGACATCGGGGAGTCGGCCCTCCACGTCGTAAAGGCCGAGGTTGCAAGGGCGTACGTCGACCTGAACAGGTCAAGGAAGCAGCTGCCGCCAAGCAATCCGGACGGGCTGGTCAAGAACGTCACGTGCTACAACGAGCCCGTCTACATACGCGGGATGGAGCCGGGCCCGCAACTCGTAGAGCAGCTCATCAGGAGGTACTATGATCCGTACTACGACGCGATAGAACAGGCGTGCGCGGATCCGCAGGGCGGGCTGCGGCTGTGTCTTGACTGCCACTCCATGGCCCCCACCGCGCCCCCGGTCAGCAGCAATAGCGGCGCGCGCGGTGTCCGCGGCCCCGCACGCGAGGACGGCGAGGCCCGCCCGCTCTTCTGCCTCTCAAACCGCGACGGCAAGACGTGCCCCGACGACCAGCTGGAAACGCTTGCATGCTGCATATCAGAGTCCTTCGGGGTACCCATGGATCGCATACTCCTGAACCGCCCGTTCCGTGGCGGGCACATCACCGAATGGTTCGGGACAAGGCGCGGCGCCACAATCCCGTGGGTGCAGGTTGAGATGAACCGCGCACTGTATCTGGACGAGCGGTGGTTTGACCGCGACTCTGCGAAAATGACAGACAGGACGCGGCTTGCCGAGCTAAACCGCATGTTCCGCGACTCACTTGTCCGATTTTTTGCCGCATGACGCCCCGGGTGCAGGGGTCTGGACAGGCCTGGCGCGTGGTGGCCCGAGGCATATTATGCGCGCGCCTTGCAAAGCCCATCTTCGCGTATGATCCCCGCAGCCCCCCACCCTCCTTCCTGCTCAACCTAGGTATGCAGCTCCCACCGAACCGGTTCTAGCAGTTAAATAATTGGGTGCGGGCTCACGTCCATGCGCGACGCCTCATACGACGTGGTGGTTGCAGGGGGCAGCATATCCGGACTGCTCTGCGCAAGGGAGATTGCGGCAGGCGGGCACTCCGTGCTGGTGGTGGAGGAGGACTATGAGATAGGCACGCCGGAGCACTGCGGCGGGCTGGTAAGCAGCAGAGGCCTCGAGGAGCTGGGAATGATACCGTTCGGGGGCACGCTAATGCACCGCGTCGAGAGGGCCCGCATCACATCGCCGGACGGAACCCACATTACAATCGACGCCAAGAGACAGAACGTACTGTGCGTAAGCAGGAGGGAGCTCGACAAGCAGGCGGCGCACCAGGCCCAGAGGGCGGGGGCCGACATAATGATCAGGACGAGCCTCCACGAGAGGACGCGGGAGGGGGTCAGGATCAGCGGGGTTGGAGGCGCCGCCGATTCCAATGTCATAAACTGCAGGATAATGGTGGACGCGCGGGGGGCCGCGGCGCTTGCCCAGAGGGACAGGGACGGAATCATCCCGTCTGCGCAGTATGAGGTGTATGCCGACTGGATAGAGGACGGGAGGGTAGAGGTGCTGCCGGATCGGCTAAAGTATCCCGGGTTCTTTGCATGGGTCATACCGTCCGGGCGCGGAAGGGGGCGCGTCGGCGCGGCGGGAAGGGGGATCAACGCGGCCGCAGCGCTCGAATCGTTTCTTGCGGACAGGGGCGGGGGCGACGGCGGCCGCGGATGCTGCGTAATCAGGAAGATATTTGCACCGATCTGGATAAAGGGCCCGATCAAGAGATTCCACGACGCCGGCAGCGGCGTCATAACAGTCGGGGACGCGGCGGGACAGGCAAAGCCGACCACTGCGGGCGGCATATTCTCAAGCGGCATGGGTGGCATCCTTGCAGGGCGCGCCATATCCAGGCATCTGGACGGGGCGGATGGCGGCACGCAGGACATGGACGGGCTCGGCGACTCGTACCGCGCCGCATGGTACAAGCAGTTTGGCGGCGAGTTTGAGAGGCAGTCGATTGCAAGAAGGATACTCGAGAGGGCAGACAACGGGGCCATAAATGACGTGATAAGGCGGGTCTCTCCAGAGGCGCTCATGGAGATATCGGCGGAGGACGACTTTGACTTTCACGTCTCAGGCATCATAAAGCTGCTTGGCGCTGCTGGAACGGCAAGGGCGGCCGGAAGCATGCTGGGCGCGGAGCTCAGAAGGCTGATCCCGGGCCAGTAGCACAGTGATGGCAGCGGCGGCGTCAACGGCAGTAACAATGGCGCCTGCATGTGCCAGGCCTTCCTCCCCCCAGCCTGATCAGATCCGATAATAAAGGTATAAATGATGTTTTTGGGGAATTGCGCCATTGTCCTCGTCCACGATATCGCTGCCAGAGTGCAGCTGCTGCCTCAGGCACATAATGCCAAACGACAAGTGTGTAAAGTTCAACTGCCCCAACTGCGGCGCCACGCTGATATGGAGGTGCCAGAGCTGCAGGGAGGCTGCAAGAAGCTACAAGTGTTCCGAGTGCGGCTTTGAGGGGCCATGACCGGAGAAAGGAGCGGCGACGGCACATGGCACAGCTATTACTAATCACAAAGATACTCCCAGAAGGGATAGACGTGGATCTTGACGAGACGGCCCGATCCATCCAGTCCGCGCTAAAGGAGGGAATAACCCTAAAGAGGTACGAAAAGGAGCCGCTTGCGTTCGGGCTGCACTTTCTAAAGGCAGAATTCGTCCTAGACGACAAGGAGGGGCAGATGGACTCGCTTGAGGAGTCAGTCAGGAGCGCAAAGGGCGTCAGCGAGTTCGAAGTCCTCAACATGAGCAGGATGTCAGTAGACGTCAAGTGACGGATGGTGGGTCCGCTTGGCGCGCCAAGACAAAGACGGCCAGCATTCGGTGCTGCGCGTCGGCGAGGCAAAGCAGCGTGACATAGGCAAGAGGCGCGCCAGGATGGATCCCGGCGCCATGAAGAGCATAGGGGCGGAGCCCGGCGACATCATAACCATAACAGGCTCAAGGACGAGCTGCGCGGCCGCGTGGCCTGCCGACGAGGATGAGAGGCGCTCAGACGTGGTAAGGATAGACGGCCAGACAAGGAAGAATGCAGGGGCCGCAGTAGGCGAGACCGTGCGCATAACAAAGTCGGCGCCGCAGCCTGCAAGGTCCGTCTCGCTTGTGCCGCTCGGCGGCGGGGGCGGCGGCAGCGCCGGTGGCAGCGGCGCCGGAGGCGGCATCACCAGCACGGACAGCGACTTTGTCGAGTTCGTAAGGGGCAAGATTGCGGGGCTTCCAGTCGTCGGCGGCGACGAGATATCGGTAATGATACTCGGAAGCCCCAGGGAGTTCAGGGTGTCCGGCACCCAGCCGCGCGGGACAGTCGTGGTGTCAGAGGACACCAAGGTGTCCATATCGGCAGAGCCTGACAGTGGGAAGGGGACGCACGTAACATATGACGGGGTGGGGGGGCTGGTAAAAGAGGTCAAGTCCATGAGGGAGATAGTCGAGCTTCCCCTCAGGCACCCGGAGATATTCGCAATGCTGGGGGTGGAGCCGCACAGCGGCATACTGCTGTACGGGCCGCCCGGATGCGGCAAGACCCTGCTTGCAAAGGCGCTGGCAAGCGAGTCGGGGGCAAGGATGTTCACAATAAACGGCCCCGAGATCATCACCAAGTATTACGGGGACACGGAGGCAAGGCTCAGGGAGATATTCGAGGAGGCAAAGGGCGCGTCGCCGAGCATGATATTCATCGACGAGATCGACGCGATAGCCCCGAGGCGCGAAGAGTCGCGCGGGGACGTCGAGAAGCGCGTAGTGGCCCAGCTGCTGGCCCTGATGGACGGACTCAACGACAGGGGAAACGTGAT
This sequence comes from Nitrososphaerota archaeon, assembly GCA_028820595.1. Taxonomy (GTDB): domain Archaea; phylum Thermoproteota; class Nitrososphaeria; order Nitrososphaerales; family Nitrosopumilaceae; genus Nitrosopumilus. The sequence continues at coordinate 12,749 of JAPPIP010000081.1, forward strand.
GGTGCTCGGCGCCACCAACAGGCCCGACGGCGTAGACCCCGCCCTGAGGCGCCCCGGCAGGTTTGACAGGGAGTTTGAGATATCCGTCCCAAACGAGGACGGGCGGCACGAGATACTGCTCATACACACGAGGGGCATGCCCATGGCGCCGGACGTGGACGTCAAGAAGCTGGCGCCCCAGCTGCACGGGTACACGGGGGCCGACATAAAGTCGCTGTGCAGGGAGGCCGCAATGAAGGCCATCAGGAGGTACCTGCCCGGCATGGCGGACCCCGAGTCGGAGGGGGGCAGGGGGGGAGAGGAGGAGGTGGAGGTGGTCCCAACCGACGTGCTGCGCTCCATGCAGGTCACGCTTGCCGACTTTTATGACGCGATGCAGGAGGTCGTGCCCACCGCGATGAGGGAGGTTTATGTCGAAAGACCCACAATCCGGTGGGGCGACATCGGCGGGCTTGACGACGTCAAGGAGTCGCTTGCAGACAACCTGGTGACGGCCGTGATGGATCCGGACAGGTTTACAAAGATGGGCGTCAGGGCCCCCAGGGGCGCCCTGGTGTACGGGCCTCCGGGATGCGGCAAGACGATGCTCGGCATGGCGCTCGCCGCCGAAACGGGGGCAAACATGATACTGGTGAGGGGCCCCGAGATACTCTCAAAGTGGGTCGGCGAGTCCGAAAAGGCCGTCCGCGAGATATTCCGCAAGGCAAAGTCGTCGGCCCCGTGCGTCATAATATTTGACGAGCTCGACTCGATTGCGCGGCACAGATCCCCGGCCGGGGGCGGCCACGGCGGCGGCGACCAGCCCGCACCCGGCGCGGGCGAGACGGTACTGAGCCAGCTCCTCACGGAGATAGAGGGGGCCTCCCCGAGGGTCGTGGTAATGGGAATAACGAACAGGCCCGACATGCTTGACAGGTCGCTCCTGAGGACGGACCGGCTCGACCTGTCCCTGTACGCGGCCCCTCCCGACGAGGCGGGGCGCCGCAAGATAATAGAGATACTGACGTCCAGAATGCCCCTTGCCGGCGACGTGCACACGGACGAGATTGCGGCCACCACCCAGAACTATACGGGCGCCGATCTTGCGGCGCTCTGCAGGGAGGCGGCAGTGTCCGCCATAAAGTCCGGCTCGGAGACCGTGTCGGGCAGCGACTTTGAGGCCGCCCTCAAGCAGACGGGCCCCTCCATCACGGAGGAGATGGAGAAGTGGTACGGCTCCGTCAGGGAAGGTATATCTAACGTCGTTACGCCACCGGCAGGTGACAACAACACGTTCTACGGATAGCGATTGCAATGGTCTCACTGATAAAGAATGAACTGCTCGAGAAGGTAAGGGGCGCGGGCGCGCTTACCGACGTCGATCTCTACAAGAGCATGACAAAGGAGGGCAGGATCATACCAGAGGACAGGTTCAACAAGCTGCTGCTTGACTTGGAGATACTCGGGCTGGTAAAGATCGCGTGGGTGACAAAGGACGAGCGCCGCATAGAGGCGGCCGAGGAGGAGGAAGACTCTACAGGGTACGGCGACGCGCAGGGCGGCGGGTCCGAAGACGGCGCCAGCGGGGGCGCCCGATCCAAGTCGGGATCCTCCAGGGGCTCCTCGTCATCAGGAGCCGGCGGAGACGGCGGCAGCGACGCGGACAAGTCGTACGAGGCCAGCTTTCCGGGGCTCGAAAAGTGACGCCGCGCTACAGCTGACCCGCGGCCACCATATCAGAACAGCGGCATATGGAACGCGGCGTCCAGCACGACTGCCGCGAATATTATAGTCAGGTACGGGGCCGTCACCTTGTACGCCTTCCACGCAAACTCCGATGTCGGGTTCTTTGTAAGCTTGTAGTGGTACGCGAGCATCAGCCCCCCCGAGACTGCCGCGATTGCAAGGTATACGGCCCCCATCCCGGCGGGGATAAAGGAGAGGGCAAGCGAGTACGGCACCAGTATGATTGTGTTGACGAGTATGTACCGAGAGGTCTTTTGCATGCCTATTACAACGGGCAGCATCGGCACGTTTGCCTGCGCGTACTCGTCGCGGATCTTCATTGCAAGGCACCAGAAATGCGACGGCGTCCAGACAAACACCAGGAACCCCACTAGGAATCCCAGCAGGTCCATGCCCCCGGTGGCCCCGGCCCAGCCGGCCCACGCCGCCGCGCTTCCGGCAATGCCGCCTATCACGATATTTGACGTGTTGAGCCGCTTCAGCCAGGCCGTGTATATTATGACATAGGAGAATATTCCCAGCGCGATGAACGCGGCAGACACGGGGTTGAGCGCGACGTATCCATACACGACCGAGGCGCAGCTCGTGGCCAGCCCGTACGCAAGGACGGTGCGCGGCGAGAGGCGCCCCGCAGGAATGGGCCTCTTGCTTGTGCGCCCCATCTTCGAGTCTATATCACGGTCATAGTAGTGGTTCAGTGCGCTAGAGCCGGCCGAGGCCATGGCTCCCGCTATTATGATATGCAGGTACTGCGCGTATCCGACGTCCGGGACTCCCTCGACCAGCCTGCTTGCCCCGTACATGGACGCAACGGCGGTGATAACCAGCAGCACCACGATCCTGGGCTTTGACACCTCAACCATGTCTGCCAGCAACGCCATTGGATGTGTCACCTTGCAATGCCATTTAATCCCTTTTAAAATAATGGCGGCGTCGGTGGCAGGGAAGAAAGGATGTAACGGACGGAGAAGTATGGGGGGAGGGCAGGAACGTCGCGACACGCCCCGGACAACGGCGGGGTGTAAACGGTTATTTAACTAGATTCTGGAGCAACAGCAAATGAGCAACTGGGATCTCATGATGCCCGGCATGGGACTTACATCCATTGGACTGGCGGGCCTCGTCATCTCGTACGCGGAGATCGCCCACACGTTCATAGACGGCATGCACGCCCTGACGGGACTCACCATGTTCGTGGGACTGATCTTCCTGGCGACAGGGATACTTGACGGAGGCATATCCACAAGCAACAGGGCAAAGGCCACTGCGCTGGTCATACTCTCGATATCACTGGGCTTTGGAATGTATGCGATGACCATGAACACGTCAAACTATACCATCACCATAGCAGGAATACTCATGGCAATCGCGTTTCCGGCAATCATAATATCATACCTGGCAATGAAGCACCCGGTGTACCTAAAGCCGGTCGGCTCCATAGTGGCGATAGCCGGCGCGACTGGCATCATAATGTGGATCTCGTTTGGATTCGTAAGCCCCGATACGTACATCATACCGCAGGAGGCGGTAGAGGTCCCAGAGGAGGTGGAGGTAGGTCCGCAGGGCCCCGTGTATGAGATTGCCATACTGGTAGGCTCGGACACCCCGGACAATCCCGACTATGACCCCGACGTTGCAAACGTACCGCTCGGAAACAGCATAGTGTGGACCAACGACGACATAGTGGCGCACACAGTGACAAGCAGCGCGGACCAGGGCGAGACGTTCAACTCGGGCCTGATGGCAGAGGGCGAGACGTTCATTGTAGAGACCTCGGAGATAGGCGTGGGCGAGTTCGAGTATCTGTGCATCGTACATCCGTGGATGGTCTCCACAATCACAGTGGAAGAGGCCACGGAGTGAGTGCCAGACGCGCGCAGGCGCGCACGGACACCGTGAGTACACACACACACACACACACGTACGTACGCAACCAGCCGGACGGGCATCATGATATATTCATGACCGGCGCAGACACCACGTATGCGGCCAAACAGAGAGATCTCAATATCCAAGGAGCACATGGCAGAGCTGGCGGATCATGCAGAAAGAGCCGGCGCGCTCGAGTCCTGCGCCCTGCTGCTGGGCGCAAAGGGCGCGGTAAGGGACATACTCTATGCAGACAACGTGGATCCCAGACCGAGGCAATTCTTTAGCATAGCGCCCGACCAGCTGCTCGGCGCATACAGGGCCGCGGAGAGGCGCGGCCTCGAGGTCATCGGCATATTCCACTCGCATCCCGCATCAGGCGCGGCCCCCTCAGACACGGACATGCGGTTCATGCGCACAAATCCCGTGGTGTGGGTGATATACTCGGGGCAGACCAGGGAGTTCAGGGCGCACGTGACGCCGGAGGGGGGCGGGGGCGGAACCGAGACCGTTGCAGTGGTAGTAACGGCGGGGGCGTCGGAGGCCGGGGCGTAAAAACAGAGGGGCTCACGTTAGCAGTCCACGACCATATACGGATATCGTGAATTAAATAGGACTGGATCAGAGTTGGCTCATGGAAATCCACGTATACGACACCTACGTCGCTGCTGCAGACGGGCATACCATGCACTTTGACGTGATTACGGGCGAAAAGGACCACGACAAGGCCATCGAGTATGGCAAGGAGTGGCTAGAATCCATCGGTGAAGGCGGCGCCACAATGACCACCAACGAGTGCAAGTTCTGCCACTCCCAGCATGCGCCAGAACCGGTCGAAAGATCCATCGAGGAAAAGGGATACTATATCCAAAAGATGGAAGGCTGTCCCTAGACGCTAGGCAAACCCTCAACACCGATCTTTTTTCTTCTTCTCTTTCTTACTATTATTATATGATTATTATAATATCCCGGCGGGACGCTACTCACGCCTCCATGCCGGCCGGAATCACAGCACCAGCACAGCCACAAACGCGGACACGAACACGATTGCAATCGTGTTTAGCAGCTTGATCACGGTGTTCAACGCGGGCCCCGCCGTATCCTTGTACGGATCCCCGATTATGTCGCCCACCACGGCCACCTTGTGTTCCTCGGTGCCCTTTTGGCCCCTCATCTCCACCAGCTTCTTTGCGTTGTCCCACGCGCCGCCGGTGTTTGCCAGGTGGTACGCCAGGAATATCCCCGTGACCACGGCGCCCATGAGAAGCCCCGCCACGGCCGTCGGCCCGAGCAGCACCCCGAGTATGATCGGGGCGATAATTGCGATAATTGCGGACTTCCACAGCTCCTTTATCGATGCCACCGTCGCGATATCGACGCACTTTGCATAGTCCGGCTTGGACTTGCCCGTGAGTATCTCGGGGTCGGCCTTGAACTGCCTGCGGACCTCGTCGACCATCTTGCCGGCCGCCCTGGAGACCCCGTTTATCAGCTGCCCCGTTATTATAAACGGCACCAGTCCGCCCACAAGCAGCCCCACTATAACGGAGGGGTTTGTGAGGCTGTAGTTCAGCTCCAGCACGCCCTCAAACACGTGGGCCGCCTCGAACTGGAATGCCTGTATCATGGCCAGCGCCGCAAGGGCCGCGCTTGCAATCGCGAACCCCTTTGTGACCGCCTTTGTGGTGTTTCCGACCGCGTCTATCTCGTCTGTCACCTTGCGGTTCTCCTCCCCCATGCCGGTCATCTCCACGATCCCGCCAGCGTTGTCCGCGATCGGCCCGAACGCGTCGATGCTCAGCACGATTCCGGCAAGGCTCAGCATCGCCATTGCGGTAAGCGACGTGCCGAATATACCGTACAGGACGGGATCCGCGCCCTCTGGGGCGGCAGACGATGACACCGCGTACGATATGATTATTGCGGCAACGAGGGCAATCATGAACGGCCCCGTCGACTGTAGCCCCTTTATGATCCCCATCAGGGTCAGCGACGCATAGCCCCAGCGCGCCGATTCGGCGATCTCCATGACGGGCCCGTACTTGTAGTTGGTGTACCGGTCCGTTATCTTCTGTATGACCGGGACCAGCAGCACCCCGATGACGGTGGTGCCAAACAGGGCGTACGACGCTGCGGTGTCGCCCACAAACCACATCGTAAAGGCAAAGTTCAGTACAATGGCGATCCCGGCCGAGACGTAGAACGACCGGTCGAGGGGCTTCATCACGTCCGTGATGTTCTTTGAGCCGACTATGGCTATGCCGATTATGGAGGCAATCATGCCGGAGGTGCCAATCAGTATCGGGTACAGGAACAGCTCGGGGGCCCCGATGAGGGCCGCTATCAGGATTGCAGCCAGTATGGTCACGATGTAGGACTCGTACACGTCAGAGCCCATTCCCGCCGCGTCCCCCACGTTGTCGCCCACGTTGTCAGCAATCGTGGCGGGGTTGCGGGGATCGTCCTCGGGAATGTTGGCCTCTACCTTGCCGACCAGGTCGGCCCCCATGTCGGCGGCCTTTGTGAATATGCCGCCGCCTATCCTGATGAACAGCGCAATCAGGCTGGCGCCTATCCCGACGCCGGCAATGGTGATCGGATCCTCGTATATGAGGTACAGCCCGGTTATCGCAAGCAGCGCCATTGCGGGTATCGCAAGCCCCACGGTCGCTCCCCCCCGGAACGCCATCGCAAAGGTCTTGCCAAGCCCGCTGCCGCTCAGGTTTGCTGCCCGCACGGCGGCCTTTACCGTAATCTTTAGTGATATGAGTCCCGCAACGGCCGACAGCGTCGCCCCCACCGCAAACGCAATGCCGTTTGAGGGCTGCAGGAACGCGCCGATTATAACGGACAGCGCTATCGCCACGGGCACTATAACCTTCATCTCCCTCTTGAGAAATGCTGCGGCTCCCACGCGCACCGCGTCGGATATCTCCATCATCTGCTTTGTCCCGGCAGGCTGCCTCGAGATCCAGCCGACCAGCACGCCTGCCACTATAAACGAGGCAGCTCCCGCCGCAAAGGGCAGGATCTCAGAGAGCTCCATGTATGCGGACTGCCCGGGCATGTAAATATAAATCAAAAAACGGACAAACCCAGTCCGTGCATGCACCAGGCCGGCGGATCCTCTAATTTGCGGAATATGCCATACGCCGTTGCCGCGCCTGCTGTTGCCACTACTACTACTTCCCGCGCCCTGATGCTCGCCTGCGGTACGGGGCAAACCTAGCGCCTGCCAAGCCGCGCCTGACGAGCCTGTTGAACCGCCTGCCGTGGGACATGTATCGGAACCTCATGTGGATGAGCTCGTGCACGATGGTGTTCTCAAGCACCCTCTCATTTGGAATCTTCCGCACGTTGATGAATATGGCGTTGTGCTGCAGATACGAGACGCCATAGTACTTGTATGCAGACGTGCGCCTGCCCGCAGTCATGTCCCTCGGGGCGTCAAGCACCTCCCTCGTGGTCAGGAGCACCCGGGGCTCCGATATCGAAAAGCGGGCAGAGTATACCCCGACCTTTTCAAGTATGGCGAGTCGCAGCTCCGGTCCCAGCTTCATGGTGTCGGGTCGTGCGACCCGCATATATGGCTCAATGTCAACCCCAGCGACTCATTTGGTTTATTTTTTGAGATGGCGTGTATCCCGGCCGTTAATGCGGAGGCCCGCGTTGGCGCGCATCCCGGATCACGTGCCGGGATCCGCCTTGGGGTGGATAAGAGGATCAGGCAATGGTGGATAATCACCGCTCATACAGCCACCGTCTCATCACGTCCTGTCATCCCATGTGGGACATGATGCCACGGGTCTTATTTCTAATTTCGTCGGTGACCGGCGTGACTACCAGCCCCTCGTCCGGCTGCCCGTACAGCACCACGGTATTATCAGGCGCGTAGACGCATACTGGAATGACAAGCAGATCCTCCTCGCCGTCTACGCGTATCCGGACGGGCGGCCTCGCCGCGAAGGCCTTGCGTATGGCCGAGACGCTCTCCCGCGTTATCTGGGCGGGCGGGTTTGACACCTCCATCACGGTGGTCTTTACCTCGACGCGGCTGCCCGCATGCCGCGCGCCGGCGCCGCGGCCTTCACCCTCCTTGACGTCGTCGTCGGCGCCGCCCGTCTCTGCAAGCCGCGGATGGGGACGGATCCGCCTCTTCTCGAGCCCGTCCGTTATCTGGAGGGACGGGACTATGCCAAACTGTATCATCCTCTCAGTGGTGCGATCGCCCACGGTCACCACGTACGAGCCGGGGCGTATCATGCCTGCGACCTGCTCTTTTGTAATGCCGGCATCGGGCAGCAGGACGCCCAGAGGCGTCTTTAGATCTTCACGGCACGACTCTGGCAGCCTCACGTGGAATCAGCCTTGCCGCCGTATGACGCAGTGGATAAGGATTGCGAATCGGCTGCCGTCGTCTGCGCCGCCAGCGCGGCATCAGAGGGCGGGGCATCCGTGGCCTGGGCGGCGGCCGTGCCGGGCGCCGCAGGCGCATCAGGGGCGGCGGCAGGTTCCGCGACCTCTGCGCTCTCCGCTTCCTCCTGCTGCAGCTTCGCCGCAAGAATGCTGCACTGCGCCGCTATGTTGCGGGCCGCGCTCCTGAACGCGGCCCCGCCGGGAGAGTCGGGACCCGTAATCATTATGGGCTTGCCCAGGTCGGAGCCGGACATTATGCCGGAATTGAGCGGAATCTCCCCGAGGAACGGGATCTCAAACTTTTCGCTTATCTTCTTGGCGCCGCCGTCGCCGAATATGCGGTGCTTTTCATCGCAGTTGGTGCATACAAAGTGGCTCATGTTCTCCACCACACCGAGTATCGGGACGTTGAGTTTCTCAAACATGCCGATCGCCTTTACGGCCACGTTGCTTGCCACCTCCTGCGGAGTGGTTATCACCAGTATTCCTGTAATCGGTATGGTCTGCGCCAGCGTCAGCGGTATGTCGCCGGTTCCAGGCGGCAGGTCCACTATCAGATAGTCCAGATCCGACCAGTCGGTGTCCACCAGAAACTGCTTGAGTATCCCGGATATTATGGGGCCCCGGTATATTGCGGCCTGGTGCGCCTGGTCGGCAAAGAACCCGAACGAGACCACCTTCAGTCCGTTGGACTCGGCCGGTTGGAGCTTGTTGTTGTCCACCTCCATGCCGCCTTCCTTTATTCCAAGCATCAGCGGAATGCTGGGGCCGTATATGTCGGCGTCAAGCAGCCCCACCTTGGCCCCGGCCTGCTGCAGTGCAAGGGCCAGGTTCAGCGACACGGTGGACTTGCCGACGCCGCCCTTGCCGCTTGCGACCCCGATGACGTTCTTGACGGTCGCCAGTCCGGTGTCCTCGTCAAGGGAGCGCCCCTCCATGACCTTTGCGGTTACGTTCATGTCAAAGCTCTTCAGGCCGCCAAGCTCGCCTATCACGCGCCGCACGTCCTCCTCAATCTCCACGTTGAACGGGCAGGCGGGGGTGGTAAGCTCAAGCGTGAACTTTAGGTTGTCGTCAATCAGTTCCATGTCCTTTATCATCCCCATCGAGACGATGTCCTTTTTGAGATCCGGGTCAATCACGGTCTCAAGCTTGCCGATTACCTCCCCAATCTCAACCATACACGGGAAAATCTGCATTCTATATTTATAGATAAACGGCGCGGGCGCCGGGCGCCGCGGGGTGCTCCCTGCCAGGGCCGCGGGCCCGCAGGCGGGACCGCGACAAGGCGCGTGTAGCCGGCAGGGCCGCCGACGGACAGAGGCGCGCGCAACTCGGGCCCCGGCCGCCGACGGATCACGCGCGCGTGGCCGGAGACGGCACGCCGTGAAGGCGCCAAGCGCCCGGGCATGCATGGGGTACGGACCGGGGGCACCGGCCCGCGGAATCCGAAAACGAGGGCCGGCAGGCATGAATTTTCAAGGGACTTGGGGCCATACGATGTCCAAAGATTCATAAATTAACCCTCAAGAGGAGCGACAGTTGTTTTCAATATCGACCCTGGCCGATGTAGTCAGAATTCCCCCCGACCAGTTTGGAACCACGCTTCGAAGGGCCGCCATCACCATACTAAAGGAAAAGTACGAGAGCATGATAAACGCGGAGCTCGGATACATAATCATGATTCTGGACGCAAAGGTCGACGAGATGGGCAAGATGGTCGCCGGTGACGGGGGCACGTTCCACAGGGTCAGGTTCAAGGCGCTCACGTTCTATCCGAAGATGCAGGAGATCGTGCACGGCGAGATCGTTGACATTACGGACTTTGGCGCGTTCGTCAGGATAGGCCCCACCGATGCCTTGCTGCACCTCTCGCAAGTCATGGACGACTACCTGAAGAGCGACGTAAAGTCCGGAATTATAATAGCTAACCAGAGCGGCAGGACGCTCAGGGTAGGATCGGCGCTGCGCTCCAGGATCACGGCCGTGTCGCTTGGAAAGGCTGCGGCGATGGGCAAGATAGGAATCACGTGCAGGCAACCGTTTCTTGGCACCGACGAATGGATAGCAGAGGAGATCAAGAAGGCAGAGGGGGGCGAAGACGAAGGCGACGGCGCCAAGCAGGCTAGCAAAAAGACAGAAGGGGGGAAAAAGTAGCGATGCCAAGAGAGATGGCCTGCCGCAACTGCAAGTATGTCACCACCGCCAAGGTGTGCCCCGTATGCAAGTCGTCGGACCTGACCCCGGACTGGAACGGGATAGTTCTGGTGGTGGATCCCACCAACTCCAAGATATCAAAGACGCTCGGCATAACCCAGAGGGGCAAGTACGCAATCAAGGTTACATAACCCATCTACGGCCGGACGGGGCGTGACGGACATGCGCACGCGCTGTGAAAGTATGTCCGCCATAACCATAATCACAGCCGCAACCAACGTCATTGTCATCATACCACAGCGGCATCATGTCATAGCGGCATCATGTCACAGCGGCATCGCGGATCAGGCATGCAGGACTTTTTGCCGACGGCAAATGTTTAAGGAAAACAGGCAGGTACGGCATGTGATGAGGATCACCCAGGATGCACGGCGCCACCTCCGCAGGTTCCTAGCAGAGGACGTGGGAAGGGGGGACGTTACGGGCGCGCTCCTGCCAAGGGGCGTGATTACGGCAAGCATAATCACAAGACAGGGCGCGACTGTGGCCGGAACCGCGCACGCGAAGGAGATATTCAGGCTGAAGGGATGCAGGTGCAGGACGCTCAAGCCCGACGGATCCAGGGCGTCCGCAGGCGACGTGATAATGAAGGTCAGGGGGGAGGCGAGGGCCGTGCTTGCGTGCGAGCGGACCGCGCTCAACCTGCTCTCAAGGATGAGCGGCATCGCGACCAGGACCGCCGAGCTTGCAGGCAGGCTGCCGGCAGGAGTCGGGATATACGCGACCAGAAAGACCGCGCCCGGGCTGCGCATGTTTGACAAGGAGGCAGTCGAGATTGGCGGCGGCAGGAGGCACAGGATGGGGCTTGACGAGTCCATAATGATAAAGGACAACCATGTCGCGGCCGCCTCTCTGCTGATGGCAGGCCTCGCCCCGGAGGCGGCGCTCGAGCATCTGATAAGAAAGGCAGGGGGCAGGCGCGGCGACCTGGAGGCCGAGGTCGACAGCGTGAATGGGGCCATTATTGCTGCGCGCGCCGGGGCGGGCACCATAATGCTGGACAACTTTACGCCACGGCAGGTCAGGGCGGCAGTACGGCGCCTGGAGTCAGAGGGGCTCCGCGACGGGGTGCGCATAGAGGCGTCGGGCGGGATAACCGGCAGGAACATATCGGCGTACGCAAACAGCGGGGCCGACATGATATCTGCAGGGTTCATAACGCATTCGGTGTCCGGAATAGACATGAGTCTGGAGATCTAGCGCCCTTTCGGACGCTTCATCGAGTCAAGTATGCCCATAGCCTCCTCATGCCCCGGGTCGATCTCTTGTATCTTCCTGCACGACTGTTCCGCCTTGGTCCTTTGGCCGAGAATCATGTGGGCCCTGGCCTTGAGCAAGAGCGCCTCCGTGTCGTACGAGCCGATCTCGAGCGCCCTGTCCAGGTACTCGAGTGACTGCCCGTAGCGCTTCTGCGTGTAGTATATGGCCCCCATCGTAAAGAAGAGGTCGTGGTTGTGATCCCCTATCTGGCGTATGTAGTTTTTGCCGCATCGGAGGGCCTCGTCATACTTTTTGTCCCTGACGAGCTTCTTGAACTCCTTGAGAAGCCTGCCGCCCATTCCCTTTTTGGGGTTGTCCGAGCCGCGCCGCCATAAGAGCCCCGTCATCTCAATCAGCCGATCTCAAGCATCCGCTCTATTGCAAGGCGCGCCCTGTCGGCTATGTGCGGGGGGACGCTCACGACGCTGCGCTCGTTTAGGAGCGAGTCGTACACCTTTTGGAGCGTTATCATCTTCATGTACTGGCACTCTGCGTTTTCAGACGCGGGCACGAAGTTCTTTGTGGGGTTCTGCTTTCTCATGCGGTACAGGATTCCGACCTCCGTCGCCACGACAAAGTTCCGCGAGGGTGACGCGGCCACGTGCTTGAGCATGCCTTCGGTGGACAGCACGGACACCTTTGCATCCCCGAACCCGCCGGATGCCGCATCGTACATCATCGGCGTGGTGCAGCTGCACTCTGGGTGTATTACAAACTCCGAGTTCCTGAGGGAGGCCAGCTTCTCCTCTATGTCCTGCGGCGTGATCCCGGCGTGCACGTGGCATTCGCCGGCCCATATGCGCATGTTCTTCCGTCCGGTCACCTTCGCCACGTACGACCCAAGGAACATGTCAGGCAGGAAGAGTATCTCCTTCTCGGCGGGGATGGAGTCCACCACCTTTACCGCGTTTGAGGAGGTGCAGCAGTAGTCAAGCTCCGCCTTTATCTCCGCGGTCGTGTTGACGTATCCGACCGATATGGAGCCGGGGTGCGCTGCCTTCCAGTCACGGAGCTCCTCTACGGTTATAGAGTCCGACAGGGAGCATCCGGCGTCAAGCTCCGGGATGAGCACCCTCTTGTGCGGGCTGATGATGGCGGCAGTCTCGGCCATAAAGTGCACGCCGCAGAACAGTATGGTCTGCCGGTCCACTTGCGCGGCCTGCCGGGAGAGCCCAAGCGAGTCGCCCGTATAGTCGGCCACGTCCTGGACGTCGGGCACCTGGTAGTTGTGGGCCAGTATGACCACGTCCTTTTCCTCCTTGAGGCGCAGGATCTCCTCCTTGAGGTCGGACACCTGCTGTTGCTGTTGTTGCTGCTGTTGCTGCCGCTGTTGTTGACGGCGTTCAGGGATGAGCATGGTCATTTGTCAGATAGGCCCAAAGGTGATTTAAAGCGTTACAAACAGACCATTACGTGACTAAAACTGCAGGCGTGCGGCAATAATTGCCATATTATACGCTTGAGCGGTATCGTTCGGCACGGATTACGCGGCAGCGGCGGGAACCGGGGCAGGCATTGCCGTCACCTATTGCGCGTGGCGTCATTCCTGCCACGGCTGTCGTCATCCGAACAGTATCCCGCAAGCGCCTCGACTGCGGAGAGCACGGCAAGCCAGCTCGTCTTCGGGTTTGTCGGGGACGGCACGTTCTCAATCTCAAACGTCATCCTCCCAAAGGCCCCGGACGCCTCGACCCTGTGGGTGTTCCTGTCCGTGTTGGGATCGGCCACCATGCGCACGATGGTCCTGCTCCCCCCTATCCCCGCAAGCGAGAGGGCGGCGGCAACGTTCACGTTTGCGGGAAACAGGGAGACGGCGTCCACTGCAGGGCCCTCGTACAGCACGGCAGGCGAAGTGATTCCGTCGTGGACGGCGTCCGACTTGTCAAAGAACGGCGCCCCCCGCAGCGAGTCAGGGTGCTTCGTGGTGGTCAGCGTGACGCGCTCCAGCTTGTCACGAACCGCACGTATGCCGTCAAGCCCGGCTATGGCCCCGCTCGGGATGATGATGCGAGTGCCGAACTCTTTTGCAGCCTCAAATATCACGTCATGGATCGAGTCGTCAAGCAGGGCCCCGACGGACATTATCATGAGGTCCTTGCGGTTCTGTATCACTGCCAGAGCCGAGTCCCGGAGTGCCTGCTGGGCGGCGGCCTCTACTATAATGTCGGTGCGGCTTGTAAACAGCAGGTTCGGGTTGGACGTTATCTCAGGCCTGGATTCCGGAAGGCGGGACGCAAGCGACTCTGCAGCGGCGCGTGAAGCGTCATAAATGTGGGTCAGCTCGGCCCGTATGGAGCGGTCCTCTATCGCGAGCGCGATTGCAGAACCGATTGTGCCGCAGCCCAGCAGTCCGACCCTCTTCAACACGTGCATTGCGGTGCGATGCTAATTAAGTTTAGATTACGCGCAGGCAAAATCTGCGCGCCATCCGGGCACTCGGTGCCCAATACTTTTATGACAAACGGGACAAAACCAGACATGGATTGCCGTTACTGGATGGCGGCGGCAGCGTGCTGTGCCTTGCTATGCGCCGGGACCATGGCAACGTATGTAACCCACAGCGACGGCCACGGCAGCAGCAGCAGCAGCAGTGTACTGCAAGGCCATCATGATTATGCGCAGAGCGCGTTTGCAGACGCCGAGGATGGGCAGCCGTTGTCGTCTTCTGAGACGGACCTCGAGCCGCCAAAAAAACAGACAGAATCGGGCGTCATGTCGCACGACGTCACATGCCGTGCGCACCACGTGCTTGCAATCAGGGTGAGCCAAGAGCCGGTGTGCGTCACGCCAGGAACCGCGGAGATACTGGCAGAGAGGGGCATAATAGAGAGGATAATAGGGCCCAGCACGGCCACCGCCGGGACCGCATCAGGGGAGACAGGCCAGGCGCAGGGCGGAGCGGGGGCCGGCGCAGGCGAGTCGAGCGGGGATCCACCCGGAGACGGCCACGGCACATCGCTTGGCGCGGACAATTCCACAAGCGGAGTTGCAGTAAGCGGCAGCAGCGGCGCCATAACTGGCAGCAACGCGACAACCGGAGCGGCGGATACCGTCGGGGGCCCGGAGGCGGCGGAGGCTCAGACGCCACACGCGGGGCAGAACAGTACGGACAGCGCCACTGCAGGGCCGGAATCAGGGGCGGCGGCAGAACCGGCCACCAATTCGTCATCATCACCGTCGCCGCCGTCAGCGTCACCAACGGCAGCAGCGACGGACGAGCAGGAGCGGCGCAGCGCACACCAGGGCAGCGTCAGTACGATCCCCGCATCAAGCTCGACTGTCTTGAACTTTTACGTCACAGACGACGATCTGAACGTCGCCTCGAACGCGGCAGAGACCATACCCACAGAGGGGCTGCTCAAGTTTGCCATAAACGGCATTCCAATAGAGGGCCCCGACACCATGACTGAGACGGGCCCCGACACGGGGCAGTTCCACGTCAGGCTGGAGCTTCCGCCCACGATAGACGGGCGGCCGATTACCCACAACGACGTGGTGGACGTCACGTATATCGACCAGGCGGGCAGATCGGGCGAGAGCCAGTCGGTCACAAAATCGTTCACGCTCTCAAGCACGTATGCCCACATGCAGTCGGAGGGTGACGGCAAGAAGCGCATAGGGCACGAGTTCACGCTCAGGATATACGAGCCTGACGCGAACATGGACTCGAAGGAGGAGAACAGGATACCGTTGAACAGATTCGAGTTCAGGAGCGAGGGCAACATCAGGGTGACGCTTGACCACGGCGCGTTTGATGCCAACCGGAGCCACATGGTGGAGACGGGCCCCAACACGGGTACGTTCGAGGTGACGATCAAGATACCGCGCCAGATCGACGGCAAGGTCATACACATAGGCGACTGGTACGAGATCACATATTACGACATGTCCACGCCGTCAGGAACCTCAGAGGAGATAGTCCTGAGGGGAGAGATAGGGGTGTGATGGCGCAGTCCGCGGGGGCGCGTACCACTAGCGTCATTACCACTGCCGTTATCACGACACGGTAATTATCCCGGTCATCCACGGATGGACTATGCAGAAATAGTCGTAGGTGCCGGCCTCGTCAAACACGTACTCAAACGAAGCCTCTGGTATGACAAGCCCGGAGTCAAACAGATCGGTTATGCCATCCGTCGTCCCGCTGGTTACGGTATGGGCCGCAGTGTCATCGTTGACCCACGTGACGGCGGTGCCGGCTGCCACCTCCAGATTGTACGGCAGGTAGCAGGCATTGTCGGCCTTGCATTCAGGGGTGGACGTTCCAAGGGGCATCGAGACGACGGGCGGCGGCGATTCTACAACCTCCACTTCATCGACGGGCGGGAGGCCCGGCACCATTGGGGCCGGCACGGGCGCCCTCTCGGCGACAATCTCGTCAGGATCCATCGCGACGAACCCGAGGGATACCGCAACCAGGATGCCCACTGCCGCAATCACGCCATAGGAAAAGTTTGCCAGCAGTTCATCCCCCCGTGAGCTTTGCAAACTGCTCGTTTTTGCAGAGCGTCTCCATGAAGCGTATGTTTGAAAGAGCCACCACGGCGGAGTCCACCACCGGCTTGTCGGGATCCGACAGCGCGCCCTGCAGCGCCTCCTTTGCCTCGCTTGATCCCACCACGCCCAGGGCTATTGCCGCCTCGTGCCGGACAAAGAGGCTCGGATCGTTGAGGGTGGCGTCGGCAAGGGGCGGTATTCCCGTCGAATGCCCCATCTGGCCCAGCGAAAAGGCCGCCTCGTGCCGGACCAGCTCGCTCTCGTCGTTCTTTAGAACCCGCGCAATGTACTCGACCTTGTCCTCCCCGCCAAAGTCCACCAGTATGCAGGTGGCCCTGGTCCTTACCACGTAATCCGGATGGTCCAAGAGATTCACAAAATATTCGGTGTCGCGCGACTCGTACTTTGACTCCATCTCAGAGAAAAGCGTCATCCTATCCTCTGGCACTACTTGCAATTTGGCTTGACGGACTATGCGGCCTATATTAGTTACGCTCATCAAGCGCAGGGCCGCTCACGCGAACCACGAAGAAGAGGCGGCCTATACAGCAGGGCCTGCAGCCGGGCTGCGCCTGCCGGCGGCGGACTAACTGGAATGACCGTATCTCGCGCCCTGCTTACGCACGCGGCGCCAACCGACCAGGGCGCGTACGCGCAGGCAGTGACAAACCGTTAAATCTCACGCGGCGTCATTGAGAAAAGAGGAGGAGTAATCAAGCCTGGCCAAAGCAAGCCGTAACGGCTTTTGGACATGCAGGACTTAAGATCAAACATGGGCGATCCTGTCTCTCAGGAGTTCGTGGGTTCAAATCCCGCCTCCTCCACCTAGAGGTCGCCGGCCGGCATCAGATGGCCGCGGACTCGACGGCCTGAAGGAGTCGCACGGGCTGCAAGCGGCCGGCTGCACGTATAGGATTAAACGGCACGTGCAAGACACCCGCGTGATGAAGATGGGCAAACCGCCGGCCTGGCCCGCCGCATCGTCGACTGCCGTGCCGCTTGCAGGCGTCACATGCATGGTGCTGGGGGCTCTGATCATGACGTTTGACTATCCGCAGATCGAGTACTTGGGGGGATTTGGCGCGGATGCAGGCGACGCGGCGATGTCGGCCGCAGGCGACGCGGAGCAGAGGTCGCTGCACGGCCGGCTTGTAACAGAGTTTGTCATCGGGGCCGCAATATTTGGCGCGGGTGCCGTAATGTGCGTGCCCAGGGCGGCCTCGGCGCTGCTACGCCGCGGCAGGCGGCACGTCAGGTAGCGACACCTCAAATCCGGCTGCCGGAACCCTGATCCTATATGCAGATAGTATGGCGGGGTCTATCTCGCCCGCGTATCCTATGACGTGGCGGCGTCCGCGCGCGCGGCCCCCGCCGGCGCCATCGCGTATGATGATGGAGACCTTTGCGCACCTGCCGTCTGCAAACATGTGGTGCAGCGCAGGCGCGGTGCGTATCTCCGACGCGTCTGAAACGGCCGCGCCAAGGACGGTCTGCAGCACGGACTTTGCCTCTGAAAAGCCCGAGTCGGTGTGCGCCGCGACGGCCGCCACGTGCATCCTCTCAGACACGGGGGGGGCATCATCTGCCCGCTTGCTGGAACCCGCCGCCCTGCGCCCGCCCCTCAGGAACACGGTTCCGGTCTCGTACAGCTTCTGAGGGTATTCCTCGTGTATGTTCCTGGACAGGTTCTCTACGAGCCCGGGGAGTAGCGAGTCGCGCAGCACGGAATGTTCGCGGCTCTTCGAATCAACTGCCGAGATCATGCGGCTCCGGGGGGGCGTCCGGCGGCCTGCCATCTCGTACAGTATGCGCGCGTTGCTCAGGCCGGGGTTAAGGGCCTCGACGTACCCCATCCCGACCAGTGCCATGTCGATCGCGTCATGTGTAACCGACGCGGCGTCATAGGCCCCGAATGTCTTGGACGGCGACAGCACGGGCCGTATGCGCCACGTGCCGTATCCCAGGGCGATCTCCTCGACCAGGTCGACCTCTGACACGATGTCTGGCCTGTACGGTGGCACCAGGCACGGTATGACATCGTTTTGGCCGCCACCGCTGCTATCCTGCGGCACAGGCTGCAGCCTGCACCTCTCAAGGCACGACGCCGCGTCCGACACGGACAGTCCCAGCCCGAGCATCTCGTTGGCACGTCCCACCGATACTGGTATGGTGCGGGTCTCAAGCGGGGGGGTCCTGTTCCGGCCGCCCCCGATCCCGATCCGCTCCAGGGAGAACCCCGCGGCGCGCAGAGTGACCGCCACTATGGCAAGGGCGTCCTCCGCCGCATGTTGAGATACGCCCGTGACATCCACAAAGATGTCAGTCGTGCCGGTTGTAACCGCAGTCATTGCCGAGTTTATAATCGGGGGCAGCGATACGGTGTTGCCGCCGCCGTCAAGGATGGCGGGGAACCTTTCATGCCCCGCCACTAGGTGGCCGTATGCGCGGCCCGCCTTCGTCCCCTTTATGATCTGGGATATGGTCATCTCCTTCGTCTCGTTGAGCGGCACAAACCTGTGTCCCGCGGACACGGCCGTATACGTGAGGGGAAACCCGCCGGATATCTTTGAGGCGTCGTGCAGCCCTATGGCGACCTTTTTGCGGCCGCGTCCCAGCCCGAGGTGCAGGTCCTCCTGCAGCGTGACCAGCTGCCGCAGCATGTGGTCGTCGAGCGTCCCGCCCCTTGCCATTATGCCCGTGATGACCGGGCGCACGCCGGCCACCTGCCGCCTTGCCACGATCCGATCCGGCCCCGACGGGGCGGGGGGGGCCGCATCAAGCGGCACCGGCCCCATCCTGACGCCAAGCAGGCCCTGCAGCGCAAGCGATACCCCCACGTCGGTGGCATAGTCCGGCCTGTTGGGACTGTACTCTATGCGCACCGCGTCGCCGTCATCATACTCTATGTCAAGCCCCAGGTACGGTAGTTTCTCGGATATCTCGTCTCGCGACACGCGCGTGCCACCGCCGCCGCGGGACACCAGTCCCTCCAGCCTCTCATACGACAGCTCCACTACTGGCATCTACGCGTCGTCCCTCCGCCTCATGCCGCGCAGCAGCCCCAGGTTGTTCGCGTAAAACTCCCGCACGTCGTCCACGCCGTACTTTAGCATCGCAATGCGCTCCACCCCGCCGCCCCAGGCCAGCACTGGGTGCTTCAGCCCCCGGGTCACGTGCGGGTGGAATATGCCCATGCCGAACAGCTCGACCCACTTGCCGAGCCTCTCATTGTATACCATCGACTGGAACGAGGGCTCCGTATACGGGAAGAAGGTGGGCCAGAACCTTACTTTCGGGAGTCCGAGCCTGCGGTAAAACTCTGCCTGTATCCCCATCAGGCCCCGTATGGTGGAGCCGGCCTCGTGGACCACGCCCTCCACCTGGGTAAACTCGGCCAGGTGCTTGTAGCTGGTCTTCTCGTTCCTAAACACGCGCCCAAGCGAGAATATCCGCGCGTCGCCCAGGGCGTCCGGCGACTGCAGGAGGCGACGCAGCGTGACGCAGGTGGTGTGCGTGCGCAGCACCATCCTCCCTGCCTCCGCGGCGTCCCACTTCTGGTGCCACGTGTCCCTGTGCGCCTTTGAGATGCGCCTGGTGTGCGCCGGCGTCGAGTCGAGCCCGCCCGGTGCGACGTCCAGGTAGAACGTGTCCTGCATCTCCCTCGAGGGATGGTCCTGCGGGGTGAGCAGCGCGTCAAAGTTCCAAAAGCACGGCTGCACCACGCTGCCGGACACCTCCGAGAACCCCATGGTAACAAATATCTCCCTTATTTCGGATATGACCTCCTTGAGCGGGTGCCTGCGCCCGCGCGGCGCGGCCGGCACGTCTGCCCCCACGTCTATCGCGCCCGCCTTGGCCCCCCCTTCCCGGCCCTCGTCGAACGACGCGTCGACGCTCCCGGCGGCCTCGGACAGCGAGACGTGCTTTGTCTTTGTGACGGTCTTTGTGACTAGCTCGGGCCGCCGGAGCAGCGACTCCAGATCCGAGGGATCCACCGATTCTGCGCTTATGGGACCTCCCTCGGCGCCCGCAAGCGCGCGCATGGTGGCCTCGCCGGGCAGCATCCCAGGGATGTCCTTGGGCGGGGCGGCGGATACGACGATGCGCCCCTTCTCGGACCTTGTGGCGGCCCACCCGTTTCTCTTTACAATCCCCATGGCCACCCCAAACAGCGGGCCCATGTTGTCCTGAAGGACGGGCATCTCCTGCGGCCCCCCCTTCAACAGCATGTCCAAAAGCTGTCTTTCCGGAAGCATCGTGTGCGGAAGGCGCATGCCGTTTTTGCCAAGCGATATTGCAGTCTCCTCGGATTCGGACACCTCGGCGAGCCCCTTGTGGCGCAGCCACTCGACCCCGCGGCGCGCCTGGTCAAGCGAGAGCCCGGCAGAACCGGCCAGCCTGCCGAGTGACTGGTGGGGCTCGGAGCGGAGGGACGAGATTATTTTTTTCTCTATTATGTGCAGCACCATCTCCGGCATTGAACGCTGGGGGGGACGCAAGCATTATGAATGTAATCGCAGGGGCCACGGGTGACTGCGTGAACGGCAGAGTCGGCGGCATCTGCATGAATACGAAGTTGACGCCCAGTTTTAGGGGATCGTGAACTCATGCGCCGAATCGCCTCATACTTTTATAATGGAGGCCGCAAATATACGCAGGGATGAAGTTTCGAGTACTCATAAAACAAGACGAGGATGGGGCATTCACATCCGAGGTTCCGGAACTTCCGGGGTGCATATCACAAGGAAGCACGAGAGATGCAGCTTTGGAAAACATCAAGGATGCAATCTCCGGATACATTACCAGTCTTAAAAAACATGATGAGCCAATTCCGTTTTCCATTCATGAAGAGACTGTCGACATACAGGTCTGAACGCCAAGGATGGAACGTCTTTTATTATCAGCGTCATTTCACAAGAGGGATGAGGCTGCCCATAGTATCTGCAAGAGATCTGATAAAAATGCTAGCCAAGATTGGGTATCTTGTAGATCATCAATCAGGAGGTCACATTATACTAAGGAATGAAAGCTACCCATATAGAAAATTAACCATCCCAAACCACAAAGAAATAGCGAGAGGAACCTTGCGTGCAATAATAAATCAGACGGGCTTATCAAAAGAGGAGTTCTTAAGACTGCGGTGAGATGATTCAAAACTGCGTTGTCAGTTGTTCGGGAGGGGGAGAATTCCGTCGCAGAAGATCCAGCCCGTGATCGGCGGCCGACGCGCCGCGGGTGTTACAGGCGGCGAGCTGTCCATGCCGCAGAACCCTTCAAAAAAGACTTTTTTAATCCCGCGCTGCATTGCGCGCATGCCAGAAGACGAGTTTGTCGTGACGCCCTGGAGGACCGAGGGCAAGATAGACTACGACAGGCTCGTCGAAAAGTTCGGGACGGAGCGCATCACCGACGAGCTGAGGTCGAGGCTCTTTAGGCTTGCCGGGGAGGATCACTACATGGTTCGCAGGCGCATATTCTTCTCCCACAGGGACCTCGGCGGCATACTTGACAGGTACGAGAACGGGCAGAAGTTCTTCCTGTATACGGGGAGGGGTCCGTCCGGGCACACCCACATAGGGCACCTGCTCCCGTGGGTCTTTGCAAAATGGCTGCAGGACAAGTTCGACGTCAAGATGTACTTTCAGCTTACCGACGACGAAAAGTTCTTCTCAAAGGACGCGCTTGCGATGGGTGACGCCACGCAGTACGCGCTCGAAAACGCGCTCGACTTTGTGGCGCTCGGATTCAAGCCACGCAACACCAGGATCATAATAGACACGAAAAACATCAGGACGCTGTATCCGATTGCGGCCCAAGTCGCAAAGAGGCTGAACTTTTCAAACGCAAAGGCGGTGTTTGGGTTTACAAACGAGACCAACCTGGGCATGATATTCTACACGTCGCTCCAGTCGGCCCCCTGCTTTCTGGAGGACGATCCCGTGCTGATCCCGCTGGGGGTGGACCAGGACCCGCACTTTAGGCTGACGCGCGACGTGGCGCCCAAGATGGGCAGGCACAAGCCGGCCCTGATGCACAACGTGATGATGCCCGCGCTCGAGGGACCCGGCGGCAAGATGTCGGCGTCGTCTGAGATGGGCACCATATACACCATCGACACGCCCGCGCAGGTCAGTAAGAAGGTAGGCAGTGCCTTCTCGGGCGGGCAGCCGGACGTAGAGCAGCACCGCAGGCTGGGGGGCGACCCGGACGTGGACGTGTCATACCAGTATCTGAGAATGTTCTTCGAGCCAGACGATGCAAAGCTGAAAAAGATCCACGACGATTACCGGTCAGGAAAGATGCTGACCGGCGAGATAAAGTCCATACTGATCGAGAAGATCAACGCGTTTCTGGAGGTCCACCAAGCGCGGCGGGAGGAGGCAAGGGATGCGCTTGGGGAGTTCCTGCTGGAGGATGACGGTGGCGGCAGCTGGGATGACGGCGGTAGCGGCGGCAACAGGTGAGGCGCGTGTCACGCGAGAACGACACCACAATCGTAATACCCTGCGAGGACGGATACGAGGCTCAAAAGCTTGCAAGCCTGATACTGGTCAGAGACCCCGACACGGGGGAGGCGCAGACGTTCGTCAAGGCCGTTGTAAACTCCGTAGGAAACGAGGTGGTCATATCGCTTGCAGACGGCTCGTCACATAGCATATTGCTGAGGGACGAGTCGGCCGTGGAGGCGTTTGCGGACTTTGTCCAGTCGGTAACAGAACAGGAACACAAGCTGGTCACGGCTCGCACGTGCCGCGGTCCCCGTGGCGTGAACGGTGACGACTATGGCGGGAGTAGAGACGGTGCCAAGCCCGACGACTCCGTCATGATTGCAAAGCGCCTACGTGAAAAAGACGACGTAGATTCCAACGATTCCGACCATGGCAATTAGGGACAGCCCCAGTGCCTTTGTGTCCGAGTCCATGCGGTTGGTGCCCGAATCGGGATAATTAAACATTGAGCGCTGCTGCTTGCCTCGCATGTCCCGCCGCTACTGCGGCTGCTGCCACTGCTGCCGCCACCTCCAAGACGGACGCCGCTCCCGCCGGACATCACAGCTAGCGCGGAAATCTCCGCTCCCTTGTCTTCTTGTCGGCGCGGGCGTCCCCCGAATCCTTCCTCGAGATGGGCTCCCTTATGCGGTTGCAGTTGAGGCACAGCACCATCAGCTCCGATGACGCCAGCTCCGGATCCGACTCATACCGGGACCAAGACGACGAGATCGGTCCTCCCCTGCCGACGGAGTCAAACGGGGCATCCCCGTACCGGGAGGCGATGCCGAGGGCCCTGGGGTCCTTGAATCCGCAACCTGAGCATACCTTGCCACCGAGCATCTCAAAGAGTTTCTCACGAACCGCGTCGTAAAATCTCGAACTTTTCGGCGCGTCGGCGCCGCTGCGCGCGCCGTACACGTTCCGGCGCGCCGGCTTGGCGCGGCCCTGCTGGCGCGCGCCGCGCCGGGGCCCTCCGCGGCCGGCTCCGCGGCTGGCGCCGCCGTCGCGGGAATCGCCCCTGCCATATCCCGAGTTGCGGTACGAGCGCGCCGGCCTCTTCTTCCCCCCCGAGTCCCGGCGCACCTGCCTGCGGGGGCCTCCAGGCCTCTTTGAAACGTAATAGGGTGGCATCACCGCACCGCCGCGCGCCGCATATTTTAAGCGTCACACAAGCGACTTGTCCATCTCCGATGATACCGCCTGCTGCACCTTGAGAAAGTACAGCCGGGTGGTGCGCGGCATGTTCTCCATGTTCTTCTCCACTGCGATTGCAAAGTAGCGGACGGCCCGCCTCGATATGGCCAGGTCAAACTTCATCGGAAGTATAGGATCCTGCCTCACCGCAATCTTGTCCTGAAGCCAGGGGGGAGCCATCTCTACGGCGTCTGCCGTGACCTTTCCGTACCAGTACGCCAGGTTCTCTGGCAGCAGCCCGTCACGGAGGCGGCCCACATCGTCGTCGAACTGCCGCATCATGCGGTCCATCAGGCCCATGGTGTACGGCCGCGGCCTCCCTTGATATGGCGCGTGATCAACCATATTAGACAAAAAGGTGCAGTCACGCGGCGTTGCCGTCCGCGTCGATCTCCCCGTTCCGTATGCGGCTTGACGATATGCGGCCGCCGTCGTATGCGGCCACCATCCCCACTACGACCGTCTCGACCGGCCCAAGCCCCCTTGAGAGCCTCATCTTGTTCAGCTTGCCTGCTTTGGAGGCGGTCTCCTCGCTTGCCACGAGCGCTTCCACCTCGCCGGTCAGGACGGCGGGCCCAAAGTCGTCGTCAAGCCCGCTTATCACGTAGGCCGAGTCCGGATGCGATCGGCGTATGTACTCCCGGAGGCCGGCGAGTCGCTTGGCATAGCTGCGCACGGCATGCCCCTTTTCCTTTGCGCCGCGGCTCCCCCTGCCTGCAAGCATCGCGTCGCTTGTCAGGCCGATTATCACCTTCTCTGACGAGGCGAACGCCGCGTCGAGCAGTGCGCGGTGTCCCCTGTGTATCGTGTCAAAGGTGCCGCCGGTGGCCGCCACCGCATACCTCTTCCTGCCTTCGCGTACGGGCATGCCATGCATGGCGCACCCGCTGTAAAGAAGCTTCTTCTTGCATGCCGGTTACTCGACCAGTATGAGCATGTAGGGGCCGCGCTCGGCAAGCGGCACGTCGCTGCGGTCCCAGACAAACGTCTCTGCCACGTACAGCCCAGGATTCTCCGGAATCCAGTCCACGCTCTGTATCTGGGCGTTCTGGCCCATGACAAAGCGCCCGTCGTACTTTCCGATAAACTCGACTGGCGCATCAGGCGACGCTTCCCTTACCTGGACGTAGAACGTGTACGGTATCTCGGCCCCCTGCTCGCCCTCGTGTGCGATAGGTAGTACCGACGTGTCGGCCCTGATATAGACGGTCTGGCCCGCCTGCGTCGACGAGAGTACGGTGCCCACGCCGTCACGGAGCGACACGCCCGAGATGGTCACTATATTGGGGGGCAGGACTGGGTAGGGGGGCGGCAGGTCGACTTCCATGTATCGCGCGCTCTGCTGCCCTGCAAGGTGGTAGATGTCGGTCTCCGCGTGTATCGAGATCCTCTCCGTGCCGCGCGGCGCGACAAAGTCGGCCTCAAACTGGGCGGACTCGTAGCGCAGCATCGGGCCCACCGTAATTGTATCGATGCCCAGCGTCCGGGGTGGTTCAAAGGCGTCGTGGTACGCGACGTGCACCGCCGCATATTCTGACGGCGCGGGCCCGTTGTATATGTCGCCCTTGATGGCCATGCGCACGTCCTGCCCGCTTGCATAGGGCTCGATGCTCTCCACCTCTACGGACAGCAGGGGCTCCTTTGTGGGGGCAGAGTCGAATCCCCCGATCCGCGCCGATGCGTCGGTTATACCCAGGTTCGGCTCAGACGATATAATCTCAAACGGCACCATGGAGTTGGGGGGGATCACCTCGATTGCAGGATAACCCACCTCCACGTCGACCGGCGCGCTTGCCGCGTCGTCGTAAAAGATGGCCCATATCCGGACGTTTGAGACGTAGCTGGTTCCCCTGTTCTCGACCATTCCAGTCAGCACCGCATGCCCCTGCTCGTCCAGGGCAAGGTACCTGCTGTCCTGCACGAGTATTACCGCAAGCGCCTGCGGCGTGTCGTAGTACTCCTGTGCCTGCGCTGCGCCGTCGTGCGTCACAATGGCAGCGGCGGATACGGCAGAGAGTACGATGGCGGCTGCCAGCGTCATCATGACGCCACACGCCTTGCGCGTCCGGTACAACATCGCGTCATAGCCCCGCAAAGGGATAACAGTCTTGGACAATTATAGTCGACTAGAAGGTCAAAGGTTTTAGGCAAACGCGCACCATCCAGTGGGAGCGATCGAAAAAGGGTCAAATGGGCTTTAGCCCTATTACTTTCTCTTTGCAGTAATTGCAAGCCAGTATACGAGCCCAGGCGCCAAACCTACGATCAGGGGAATCCACACAGGCCATCCATCTGCTACACTTGCCATGATACGGTTCATAACTACATGCTATTTAAATCCACCCGTGGATTTCGTGCCTATCATATGAGTATATTCACGGCCGGATCTGTGGGGCGGCTGCGGGGGCGCCCGACGTCGCTGATCGCAGGCTACAGGGGCTGCAGCGGGGGCTCCACCGGCGCGGTACACGCCGCCGCGATCCAGGGTGTGGCCGCTGTGCAGCTTTTGACACGATCGGGCATGCAGGTACACGGTCTAGGGACGGGATCCTGTCGACGGTGGCATGGATCAGGAACGCATGTAGTCCAAAACCGGACGGGCGCTGGGCGCCGCATGCGACAACACTGATTGGTGGACCGGACGGAATTCATAAATGTTTTTATCATTTTTTCAGTTCCGTACAAACTGCAGGTCGTTGCCGTATGGATGAAGACTATTCCCACTAAAATTTAGCAGGAATAAAATCATTCCCACTAAAATTTAGCAGGAATTTTTTAGGCGTGGGGGGTGGGGGTGGCCTCGACGCGGCGTCCGGACTTGGCCAGCCTCCGCGCATAGTCCTCCCGGACCAGCCGCAGCGCGCCCATCATCAGGTCCTCTGCGGCCTCCCGCAGGCGCCCTCCGCCGCACCCGGAACCGGTGCAGTTGTCGGCGTGGTGCAAGACGTACAGCGGGGGAGAGGCGGCTGCCGCGGCGGCCGGCTCCCGCCGTATGTGGCGCGTGCCGCCGCACCCCTCCGCCCATGTGATCTTGATTCGGCCGAGGGCGTATCCGCCTGACAGCAGGTAGATGATTGAGCCTATGACCCCCGGGGGCGGTGGGCGGTCGCGATACTCCTCCGTCTTGTCGCCGGTGATGATTTGCGTGGCGTAAGGGTGGAGGACGATGAGGCCGCGCGTCATTCTGTAGACTCCTCCAGCGTCCGCAGGGGCGATTTGAACCCGCGGCAGTTGCAGCCCGGTTCCCAGCAACCTCTGGGGTGGTGTCTCTGGCTCTCGTGCTGGCAGACCGCGCACTTGATCCTGTTGGCCGGGATGTCGGCGTGCTTCGACATTTACTCCACCCTCTCCGGCGGCCCTCGGCCGTCCCCCTCGACGTCGTAGTGTTTGATGAAGTGCCCGATCTTGTTGTGTGTGTGCATCCGGCTGTTTCTGCAGTTCATGCAGAGGCGTATGCAGCAGTGCTCGGAGCACTTGCACCGGTATATCAACCCCTCCGCCTCCTTGAAGCACATGGCGCATTTGTTTCGGTCGTTGACGCCGATGAGGCCGTCGTAGTTGTTTGGAAGGATGATGCCGCAGGCATTGGATGTAGCAGAGATTTGCTTGCGGCAGGCGATGCAGAGCGCGACGCTGCGTCCCGGCGCGTGCGGCGGAGTCCACTCGCGGCCCGTCGGCAGTCCGCACAGCATACAGGGCTTCATTCCACCACCATCTCCTCCTCCTCTTCCGCCCGCCTTCGGAGCAGCTCGTCGACCGTGTTGCTTTGCACCGCCTCCTGGTATTCGGGATCGTTGACGGCGAACCACATCTCGGTGCACATGTTGACCACGTTCTGGGCGTTGCCTTGCACGGGGTACCGGTCGTGGACGCCCTCCACCGCCTTGGTGATGGAAATCGCCAGCATTGCGAGCTGGTGGGCGAACTCCTTGTTGACACCCTCCTTGCGTATCTCCGTATAGTACTTCATGTATCTGAACATGAAGACCTCCACGCCGTCCTTTAGCGTGCTGACGCCGAACACGTGCATGTTCGTGGACGACGCGCGGAACTTGGTGTCCTTGGTGTTCTCGGCGTTCTTGCGGCGGGCCTTGCGCGCCGCCTTGTACGAGCGGCTCATTTCGGTACCGTCCCGTGGTCGCTCACATAGTGGTCGTCCCGCCCGTGGTGGCACTTGGCGCACCTCATCGCGGGCCGTTCCTCCTGCCGGTTTTGCCAAGCTCGCCGAGCTCCCGCTCGACTGCGCGCCAGCACGTGCGGCAGATGCCGGTGATGAACACGTAGATGCGCGGGTGCCATCTGCCGCACATGCGGCACTTCACCGCGGTCTTCGGCCTGTCCGGACGGGCTTCCCACGAGCGCCTGCACGCGCAGGGGTTGGCGGGAAGCGTCCGTCTGGCGCGCCCCATCTTCGCGGCGGCCGACCGCTGGGCGCCCGCGCATACCTTGCACAGCAGCTTGCCGGCGTACCGGGTCTCCGCCGAGTAGAACTGGCAGGACTGGCAGGTCGGGCCGCAGATGGCGCTCATCTGCTCACCTCCATTCGGCAGCCCGGACGGCGGCACGAGAACGCGTCATGCCGGCACACCATCGTGACATTTTAAAGGCGGGCGGCATTGCGGTGGGAATCTGCCACCTGCCGCCCCCTCCCCTCCGCATCGCGCGACGGCGCGGGCGGCTGTATGGGCGGCGGCGCCTCGGTCTCGGCCAGCCGCAGCCTGATGGTGCGGGCGTACTTGGGGTTGATCTCGATTCCCGCGTACCGGAAGCCCAGCCGCTTGGCCGCTACCATGGTGGTACCCGCGCCGGCAAACGGGTCCAATACGATGCCGGGCTCCCAGCCGGCGCCGCACTTGCACAACGGAACGTATACGGTGCATCTGTATACCGTGCGCCCGCCGGAGTGTGAGTCAAGCCCGTCGCGCGGCATCCTCGGCTGCCCGCACTCCCTGCAGACCCATCGCGGGCAGGCGGCCGGCAGGAAGTAGAGGGGAAGCCCGACCGGGAATGCCGCAAAGTGGTCGTACTTGAGGGGCTGGTGCGGAAGCGACACGATGTCGCCGGGGTTCTTTCCGCGCGGTTTTCCGTCGGCCATGGGGATGAGATCTGCGGTGTGAACCAAGCTGCATGACTGATATGTTCATTCAAAATTAGGAAAATGTGTA
>JAPPIP010000059.1 GCA_028820595.1 Nitrososphaerota archaeon
TTGCAACAGAACTCGCGATCTCAACGGTGAAAGGGTGGACAGCGCCCCTCTGATCAAAAGCATTAAAAGTAACTCTACATATGCAACCATATGTCTCGCTGGAAGAAGGGAGCACGTGAATTTGAGATGAATGTAAACCACAACGGGCTTGGAAGCCACCTGTGTAGGATCCCAAAGCCGATCATGGAGATGCTGGGGTATCCGGAAAAGGTAAGGTTTACCGTAAAGGGCAAAAAGGTCACCTTTACTGCAGGCGACGACCAATAGCACCATTGCCTGCCTGCCGTTGATGCCGCTGCATCGTCTCGTTATTCACATGCCGCGCGGCAAACGGGAGCATTGCTGATGCCTGGCATGCCGGGCGCCGTCTTTCTGATTTGCAGCAGCCGTATTGGCCGCCACAAATCCTAAATTTCACGCAGTATTCGTGAATTCTGTGTATTCCATATCCATGATCGCCGGCGACGGGATAGGCCCCGAGCTCTCCGAGTCCGCGCTGTCCGTGATTGAGGCCGTCTCTGACGGGGGCGGCCCCGACCTTGACGTCGTGCGCCTCGAGGCAGGCGACGGCGCGCTTGCCCGGACGGGCTCTGCCCTTCCTGCAGAGACGCTCTCTGCAATACGCGAGTCTGACGCATGCCTGAAGGCCCCTGTGGGCGAGTCGGCGGCTGATGTCATCGTGGTGCTGCGGAGGACGCTTGACCTGTATGCCAACGTAAGGCCCGCCCGCTCGTACCCCGGCACCCCCGCGCTCAGGGACGACATTGACATGGTTATAGTCCGGGAGAATACCGAGGATCTCTACACGGGAAAGGAGTTTGAGGTTGACCGGGGCCAGGCGGCAGTGGCCCTGCGCGTCATATCGCGCGAGGCGTCGACCCGGATCGCGCGGCACGCGTTTGAGACTGCCAGGCGCCGCGGCTCCAAGATGCGCGTCACGTGCGTGCACAAGTCAAACGTCATGCGCGTGACGGACGGGCTGTTCGCAGGGGCATGCGCGTCTGTCGCAGACCACTATCCGGACGTCTCCTTTGATCAGATGTACGTGGACGCGTGCGCCATGAACCTCATACGGCAGCCGCAGGAGTTTGACGTCATTGTGACTACGAACCTGTTTGGCGACATCCTGTCTGACGAGTCGTCGCAGGTTGTGGGGGGGCTCGGAATGGCGCCCGCCGCAAACATAGGGGACAAGTTCGCGCTGTTCGAACCAGTCCACGGGGCCGGGTTTGACATTGCAGGCCAGAACGTGGCCAACCCGTCGTCGTTTCTCCTGTCTGTGTCGATGATGCTCGACTGGCTTGGCGGCCGCAACGACGACGAGTCGTGCATGCGCGGCTCGGCCCTGATAGAGTCCGCCGTGCTGGGGCTTGCGCGGTCAGGAATTGCCACGACTGACGTGGGCGGTTCGTGCACCACGTCGGAATTCACAAAGCACGTGGTGCGCAGGATAAAAGAGGACGGCATCTGACCGTCCCTTTCTCTCCGCGGCTTTTGGCACCTGCTCAGTCTCATTTATCGCCGCCCGCCTCCGCCGTTGTTGCCCCATTCTCCCTCTAATTGTCACCCCCGCTACACTCGCCACCGCTATTACAGTCGCCGCCGGCCCTGCCGGTCAGTCCCTGCTTTTGCCGCGCCGCCCTAGATCCGAGTTGGGAGGGTTCAGCGACCAGAAGAACAGGGCCAGGCAGATGGGAATCATTATGAGTGCCGCGGCGACCAGCGATATGGTGTAGAACGTAGGGTCAAGTCCCGGCAAGAAAGGCCCTGGAAAGACCGCGTACAGCCACAGCAGCCCTGCAAATATGACGACAAGCTTGTTTCTCTTCACAAGCCGTACCCACCCAAGCTTTTTCTTGTCGATATAGCACCTCTTGCACCTCGACCTGTCGTCTGTCATGCACGACGTGCAGCAGCGCCTGTCGCAAAAGTAGCAGGCCCTGTCACCGAACATGGATCCGCAGAATTCGCACTCGGCCATGTCACTAGTACTGCGGCGCCGCTTTTATGCGTGCAGCTCCCCGGCGTGCCGCCTGTCCGCAGCCTGCGGTGCACACATATTGTGGCGTACCCCCTGCCCGCATGATGGCCACCT
Source organism: Nitrososphaerota archaeon (assembly GCA_028820595.1). GTDB lineage: Archaea > Thermoproteota > Nitrososphaeria > Nitrososphaerales > Nitrosopumilaceae > Nitrosopumilus. Next base: position 2,096 of record JAPPIP010000059.1, read on the forward strand.
GCTGCATCTGCAAGAACGCAGCTGGAACCCTAAAGATCAAGGACGGCAATCCCGCATACAAGGGCAAGCCCGTCTGCAAGGAGTGCCAGGGGTACAGAAGACTGCTGCAGGAGACGCGCTAGCGATCCTGTCTTCGGTTCCGGGCCGGACTATCTGCGCTTGTTTCTCTCGGCCCACCCTTCGTACATGGAGATCAGGGCGTCTACGTCCTCTTTGTCCTCTGAGTATGTTATGATCACGCCGAACGCGCCGTTCGAGTCGTGCCCCCTTGCAAAGTATCCCCAGTAGCTGTCCGGCAGCTTCTCAAAGTTCTTGGAATCGTGCGCGACTCCGATCAGGTTGTTGCCCAAGGTCTCTGCCACGTCCTTTGCGTCCTTTGGATCTATCATGAGGCGCTATTTTCTCAATGTTCGAATAAACGTTGGCATGGCGGCCGCGCCTTTGTCCGCCGCGCCGTCAGCTTCCTTCTCTGGGCGGTGGCGCAGCCGCGCCGGGTTGGGGGGACGCATTCTCCTCCTCCAGCCAGCACATGGCGTACCCGGTCTTGGTCTCGAACTTTGGCGGGGGCGTGGTGCACTTTTCCATGGCATACGGGCACCTGTCGATGAACCTGCACTGTCTTGGCTCCTCGAAGAGCGCGGGCGGCACTCCGGCTATGTAGCTTGGCGGCCCGCCCCGCATCGTGGGTATCGACCTTAGGAGCCCCTGCGTGTACGGGTGCCTCGGGTTCTCGTACACTTCCTGCAGGCTGCCGAACTCCACTATCTGGCCGCCGTACATTATGCCCACCACGTCTGCAATCTCTGAGAGGACGGCCAGGTCGTGGGTTATCAGTATAAACGACATGCCCTCGTCTGATTTGAGCGACTTTAGCAGCGCTATTACCTGGGCCTGCACCAGCACGTCGAGGGCGGTGGTCGGCTCGTCGGCGATGACCAGCTCGGGCTTTAGCAAGAGCGCCATCGAGATGACCACGCGCTGCTTCATGCCCCCGCTCAGCTCGTGCGGGTACCTGGACAGCACGGACTCTGGGAGGTTGACCTCCCTGACTGCGCGCGATATGGCCCCGTTTGCGTCACCTTCGTACCCGTGCCTTGAGAGCACTTCTGAGAACTGCTCGCGTATCGTAAAGACCGGGTCAAGGGAGTTCATGGCCCCCTGGAATATCATCGCGATGCGCTTCCACCGAAAGTCCGCGTCAAACCCGGACTCTGGCATCTCAAGTATGGACTCGCCGCCGCACGTTATCCTGCCTGACGTCTCGACGGCGCCCGGATCGAGCATCCTCATGACTGCAAGCCCCAGGGTGCTCTTGCCGCAGGCGCTCTCCCCTGCAATCCCGAGGGTCTGCCCCTTTTTCAGCTCAAAGTCCACGTCGTGCACGGCGTGCACCATCCTCCTGCCGCCCCTGGCACCTCCTCCCCTGCCGCGCGTGCGGTATGCCGCAGAAAGCCCGTCCACGCTTATGAGGCTGCCCCCGTCCCCCGCGTCGCGTTCCGAGCCGCCCATTATGCGGTGGGCACGACCAATGGATATAAACAGCACGCAGGCAGCCCCACAGCATGCAGCGCCACTGCCGCGCCGGTCTGCGGAGGGATGATACGAGGTGACGGTGCGGTGACGTTCGTGCGGACGCACGACATTGTGGACCTCGGCGAGGACATGATTGGACGGGCCGTCACTATATCCGGCTGGATTGAGGACTACCGGAAGATGGCAAAGCTCTCCTTTGCCACGCTCCGCGACGTGACCGGCCTCGCGCAGATAGTGATAAAGGACGAAAACGTGCCGGAGCTCAGCCGCCAGAGCGTCATATCGGTGTCCGGCACCATACAGGAGACCAGGGCCAGGGACCACTCCTTTGAGGTCCTGGCCGACGAGATCGTGGTGCTTGCCAGGGCGTCCCACCCGCTGCCAGTCGACCCGCTCGGGCGCCTTGAGAGCAATATTGACACCCGGCTCAACCACCGGGCGCTGGACATGAGGAACCAGCGTACCGCGTCCATATTCAAGATGAGGCACCACGCACTGCAGGCGCTCCGCGGCGCGCTGACGTCAGAAAGGTTCATCGAGATCACGACCCCCAAGATAATCGGGAGCGCGAGCGAGGGCGGGGCCAACCTCTTCTCACTGGAATACTTTGGAAAGACGGCATACCTTGCGCAGAGTCCGCAGCTCTACAAGGAGCAGATGACCATAGGGCTGCAGAGGGTGTTTGAGATATCCAACTTTTACAGGGCCGAGAACTCGCACACGGGCCGCCACCTGACCGAGTTCACCAGCGTGGACATAGAGGCGGCCTTCATGGACTATGACGATGTGATGGGCGTGCTTGAGAGGATTGTCGCGTCGACGTGCAGGCAGCTGGCGTCGGACTGCGTCGAGGAGCAGGACGTGATAGACTGCGTCGTGCCCGCGCCGGAGGCGCCGTTTGAGAGGGTAACCTACGAGCAGTGCGTCGGCGAGCTGCGGGAGTGCGGCCAAGAGGTGGAGTTTGGCGACGACCTGCTTGACTCGCACCTCAGGCTGATAGGGCGCAACCACCCGGGCTTTTTCTTTCTGACTGACTGGCCGCTAAAGCTAAAGCCGTTCTACATAAGGGAGAAGGACGGGCACCCGGAGCTGTCGCGCTCCTTTGACCTGCAGTACGGGTACCTCGAGCTGTCCTCCGGCGGCACCAGGCTGCACGACCCGGAGACGCTGAGGTCCAGGCTTGCAGAGCAGGGGCTGGATCCCGCGCAGTTTGAGGATCACCTGGAGTCGTTTGGATGGGGGATGCCCCCGCACTCCGGCTGGGGCATGGGGCTTGACAGGCTCATGGCGGTGATGACCGGCGTGGACAACGTCCGCGAGGTCGTACTGTACCCCCGGGATCCGGACAGGCTATCACCGTGACCGCCCCGACCGTGGCCTTCATTACGGCCGCTGCCCGGTTTTTCGGCATATGGGTAGGGGCAGGCGGGGGAGAAGTACGATACCACGCAGGGCTTGAGGAAATGATTTTTTGAATGCATCCTGCAC